>JALVPS010000231.1 GCA_027031685.1 Gammaproteobacteria bacterium
GCCGCCGTGATGCCGGGCACCACCTGGAAGTTGACCCCCTCCTCGATGAGCGTCTCGATCTCCTCGCCGCCGCGGCCGAAGATGAACGGGTCGCCCCCCTTCAGGCGCAGCACCCGCTTGCCCTCCCTGGCCAGCCGCACCAGCAACTGGTTGATGTTCTCCTGCGGCATGGCGTGGTTGGCGCGCGCCTTGCCCACGTAGATGCGCTCGGCCTCCTTGCGCACCAGGTTCATGATGGGCTGGGACACCAGCCGGTCGTGCACCACCACGTCCGCCTTCTGCATCAGGCGCAGGGCGCGGAAGGTGAGCAGGTCGGGATCGCCCGGCCCGGCCCCCACCAGGTACACCTCGCCCGGTGCGGCGGGACGGGCGCGCGCCGAGTCGATGAGGCCCTGCAGGCGCCGCTCGGCCTCGTCGTCCTTGCCGGCGAACACCAGCTCGGCCACCGGGCCGTCCAGCACGTCCTCCCAGAAGATGCGGCGCTGTTCCAGGTCCGGGAAGGCGGCCTTCACCGCCTCCCGGTAGCGCTCCACCAGTCCGGCCAGGCGACCGAAGGCGGACGGGATGCTGCTCTCCAGCCGGGTGCGCAGCATGCGCGCCAGCACCGGCGAGGCACCGCCAGTGGACACCGCCACCTGCAGCGGGGCGCGGTCGATGATGGAGGGCACGATGAAGTTGCCCGCCTCCGGGGCGTTGACCACGTTGACGAGCTGGCCGCGCGCCTGGGCCTGGGCGGCGATCTCGCGGTTGAGGTCGGCGTCGTCGGTGGCCGCCACCACCAGCCACTTGCCGTCCAGGTCGCCGGCCGCGAAGGGCCGCGCGTGGTGGGCGAAGTCGCCCGCCGCCACGCGCAGGCGCAGCGTCTCGGTCAGGCGCGGCGCCACGATGACCACCCGCGCGCCGTGGTCGTGGAGCACGGTGGCCTTGCGCGCCGCCACGGGGCCGCCGCCGACCACCAGGCACTCGCGCCCGCCGATGTTCATGAAGATGGGAAAGCACTCCACGTCGTCGTCACCTCACGGCGTTGCGATGGGTCATTGGATCTCGTGCGCCTGGCTCACTTCCACGCTGCGGAAGCTGTCCTTGAGCCACTTGTGGGCCATGCGCCGCGCGAAGCCGGCCAGGTCGGCGCCCTCCTGCGGGCGGCGCTGCACCAGCGACACGTTCATGCTGATCTTCACCGTGTCCGGCAGGAAGTGGCGGGTCAGCTCGCTGAAGGCGTTGAGCTGGCGCGGCCGCACGCTGGGCAGGTTGTACACGTCGTTCAGCACCGACAGCACGTCGATGCTGGAGAACACCGCCTTCAGCTTGCGCACCGTCTCCTGCCGGGCCAGCTGCGCCGCCAGCCAGGCCATGCTGTCCACCGTGTCCAGCAGGTCCGGGTCCACGCCGCAGTCCGGGCAGTCGCGGAAATAGTCCAGCGCCGGGTAGTAGCCCAGCCGCTGGCGCGCCTGGTGGGCCTGCACCTGCTCGGCCAGCATCTCCGCCACCCGCTCCGGCGGCACGGCCACGTGCGTCTCCAGTGCCTCGGGGTAGAGCCGGACCCGCACCGACAGGGAGATGCGTGCGAAATGCAGGGCCATGTCAGGCCGGCTGCAGCCGGTCGATCTCCGCCAGCAGCGGCTCGGTGACCGGCAGCAGGCGCTTGCGCATGACCGAGCCGATGGCGTCGGTCTTGCCCAGGATGGGCGCCACGGTGAACTCGTCCACCATGGACAGGGCCAGCATGGCGCGCAGCCGCTCGCGCTGCTCGGGCACCAGGGCCAGCACCGGCGCCAGGTCCGCCGGCGGGCTGGCCAGCACCCCCTCGGCGCGGGCGACGGCGTCGGCCATGCTGCGGTAGCGGCCCGTGTCCGGGCGCAGGTTCCAGTAATAGGCGCCGATGGCGTTCATGAGCGAGGCGGCCGCGTCCTGGTTGGGCAGCTTGGCGAGCACCTGGCGCACGGTGCGGAAGAAGGCCTGCCCGGGGCCGGACAGGCTGCGCAGCAGCTGGCGCGCCCAGGGGTTGCCGTCGGCCGCCGGGCCGGCCAGCCGCTCCGCCAGCGCGGCGTGCTCGGTGTGGGCCGGGGGCGGTTCCGGCAGGTCGTCCGGCGTGCTGTGCAGAAAGCCGATGTAGTAGGTCTGCTTGCGCCGCCCGCGGGCCCACAGGGCCTGACGGGCGTCCTCGTCGATCAGGCCCGGCTGCAGCACCAGCCGCACCGAGTCGATGATGGCCCGCGGCTCCTCCTCGAAGGGCAGGAATTCCAGCAGGAAGGCGGCCACCTCCCTGCCCAGGGGGCCCTCGACGACGGCCGGTGCCGTGAGCAGCTGGCGGCCGATCTCCGCCGTGGGGTGGGCCCACCAGGCCCGCTCGGCGATCTCGTGGGTGAGCCCCGGCGAGTGCACCACGGCCACCACCGCCTCCGGCTCGCCGAGCAGCAGCAGGCGCGCCAGCGAGGCGTCGTCGCGCGCCTGGCCCATGCGCGTCCAGCGACGGATGTACACCGGGTAGCCGCCCGGCGAGCCCAGCACGTGGGTGCTGAGCAGCTCGCGCACCAGGCGCAGGTATTTCTCCTCGCGACAGGTGGGGTGGAGCGGCACGCGCGCCTCGCCGCGCTCGGACAGGGCGTGCACGACCATGCGCGACTCGTCGATGCGCACCGCCTTCAGGTCCTGCCGCAGCAGCACGTTGAGGCGCAGGTTGTCTTCGTTGGAGAGCTGCATGGTCAGTTGAGCTGGATGCGTTGGCCCCAGGGCACGGGGCTGCTGCCCTTCACCAGCCACAGGACCGGGTAGTGGGGCTCGACGGCGGGAAAGGTGCCGCGTGCGTCGGTGAAGTATATCAACACGTCCGGCTGGCGGTCGGCGCGGTCCAGCCACTCGAAGGGCGGCCGGAAGCTGGTGCCGCCGCCGCCCTGGATGTGCACCGGCAGCTTCAGTTCCTCCCAGGCCTCGAAGTGCCACGGGCAGCCCTCGGCCAGGGCGGTGTCGCAGGCCAGCAGGGTGACGCTGGCGCGCAGCTGCGACTTGAGGGCGTCGATCTCGGCCAGGAACTCGCCCATCTCGCGGTCGCTCACCGAGCCGCTCACGTCCACCACCACCACCATGTCCAGGTGGGCGCTGCGCAGGCTGGGGAAGATGGCCGGGTCGCCGCGCCGGCTGGAGGGGCGGCTGTAGTTGTAGTCGTCGCGCGCCAGCATGCTGGTGTAGCGCGCCAGCAGCATGCGCCAGGGCAGGCTGGGCTGGATCATCACGTCGATGAGGCGCTTCATCATGCCGCCCATCTTGCCGGCCTGGATAGCCTGCTGGGCGGCGCTGGCGGTGCGTTGCTGCCACTGCACGGTGAGTTGCTGCACCTCGTCCGGGGCGAGCGGGTCGGGGCGCGGCGCGCCCTCGCCATCGCCCTCGTCGCGTTCGCCGCGCGGCGTCTCCAGGGGCTGCTGGCGGCCGGACGGGTCGGCCTGCTGCTGCGGCTTCCGGCGCGCCCCGTCGCCGCCCTGGCCCTCGCTGGGCTCGGGGTTGCGCTGCCGGTTGCGAACCTGGGACTGGCCGCCGCCTTCGCCCTCCGCGCGCGCCTCGCGCCGGCCCCCCTCCTGGTGCGGCTGCTCCTCGTCGTACACGTGCTCGTCGAGGGTCTCCATGTCCCCGTCCAGCTCCTCCAGACAGGGGTAGATCTCCTCCGCCGTCATGCCGGCGAACTCCTTCATGACCAAGGCGCCGGGTGGCGGCGTCAGGCCCTCGTCCACCAGCAGGGGGTTGATGGCCAGGTCGCAGGCCATGTCCCAGCGCCGCTTGAGGCGGTGGCCGCGGCGCGCGAAGTGGGACAGGGCGCAATGCAGGGCCTCGTGGGCCAGCACGAACTGCAGCTCGTCGTTGCGCAGGCCGTGGATGTAGGTGGGGTTGTAGTAGAACTTGCGCGCGTCGGTGGCGGTGGTGCGGCACCAGCGGGGGCTGGCGGCCACCAGCGGCAGGCGCAGCACCAGCGCGCCCAGGAAGGGCTTGTCGAGGATGAGCCGGGTGCGGGCGGCCTGCAGCTTGTGTTCGATGGACTGGCGGTCCATGGGCGGCGACACCTCAGGTGTCGTAGAACATGAGGTCCGCGATGGCCTCGGCCCAGGTGTCGAACTGGGGCACGGAGAACAGCTGCTCGCCAATGGCGCGGTGCATGTCGGACACCAGCATCACGCCCATCTCGCGCTGCGGGAAGCGACGCGCGTAGTCGAGGATGTGGCCGTGCACGGTGGCCGCCTCGGGGCTGTCCTTGACGCGGATGGCGTGGCCCACCAGGGCCGAGGCCACGGCGTACTGCAGGTCGATCTCGGTGGGGGTCTGCACCTCCTCGCCGCGCAGGATGGCCTGGATGTCGGGCAGCTGGTCGAGGGTGGACAGGAAGGCGTTCAGCTCGATGCCGGCGGCCGGCCCCACGCAGGCCTGCAGGGCGCCCAGCAGCAGGCCCGGCTCGTCGCCGAACTTCTGCAGCGCGCGGTGGGCGAACTCCCAGGAGCGGGGCGAGGGAAAGGCCACCGGGTTGTGGGCCGGGTCGAAGTCGAACAGCAGCTCGGGGCGGAAGCGCAGAAAGCCGATGATGCGGTCGTCCACCCCGGCGCGGTAGGCCCAGGCCACCCAGTCGTCCAGGTTGACCTCCACCTCGAAGTGGGAGAAGCGGTTGGCCAGCGGGGCGGGCATGGTGTAGGTCACGCCGCGGTCGCCCTGGCGGTTGCCGGCGGCGAAGATGGCCCAGCCGGCCGGCACCTCGTAGTGGCCCAGGCGGCGGTCGAGGATGAGCTGGTAGGCGGCCGCTGACACCGATGGTGGCGCGGAGGTGATCTCGTCCAGGAACAGGATGCCGCGCGGGCCGTGTCGCTCGGCGTCCGGCAGCAGGGCGGGCACGGCCCACTCCACGCTGTCGCCCACGCGGAAGGGGATGCCGCGCAGGTCGGAGGGCTCCATCTGCGACAGGCGGATGTCCAGCACCGGCACGCCATGCCGCTCGCCCACCTCGCGCACCATGTCGGACTTGCCCACGCCGGGCGGGCCCCACAGCATGACGGGGGTGTGGAAGCCGGCCTCGCAGCCGCGGAACTCGCGGTCGAGGACGGACAGGATCTGGGCGGGACGCATGTTCGGCGCGGGCCCTCAGCCGAGGTTCATCTCGTCCGGGTCGAAGCCGGCGCGGCGGTACCACTCGCGCGCCTTCTCGCGGTCCTGCGGCACGCCGTTGCCCTGCTCGTACATCATGGCCAGGGTGGTGCAGGAGCCGGCCAGGCCCTGCTCGGCGGCCCGCTCGAACCACTTGATGGCCTCCTGCGCGT
>JALVPS010000232.1 GCA_027031685.1 Gammaproteobacteria bacterium
CCAGGAGGCTGGCGCGGACCTCGGCGCCCCCGGCGGCGCCCCGCCCCGCCCCAGCCTCCTGCAGCAGCCCGCGCGCCGCGCCTGGGTGCCGCAGATCGGCACCCTGCTGGCGCTGGCCGCGGCGCTGGCCATCGGCATCGGCCTCATCCTGTGGGCCAGCCGGCCCAGCTTCGTGCCGGTGTTCGACCAGCTCAACCGGCAGGACGCGGCCACCGTCACCGAGCTGCTGCGCAGCCGCAACATCCCCTTCGAGGTGCAGTCCGGCACCGGGCTGATCCTGGTGCCCAGCGACCGCCTGGAGGAGGTGCGCATGCAGCTGGCCGCCGAGGGCATCGGCGAGAACACCGCCCTGGGCCTGGAGATGCTGCAGCAGGACCAGGGCCTGGGCACCAGCCGCTTCATCGAGAACGCCCGCTACCAGCACGCCCTGGAGACGGAGCTGGCGCGCACCATCGCCGCCATGCGCGGGGTGGACACGGCGCGCGTGCACCTGGCCCTGCCCAAGCAGTCGGTGTTCATCCGCAACCGCGCCAAGCCGTCCGCCTCGGTCATGGTCAAGATGTCGCCGGGCCGCACGCTGGAGGACAGCCAGGTGGCGGCCATCGTGCACATGGTGGCCTCCAGCGTGCCCTATCTGGACCCGTCCCAGGTGACCATCGTCGACCAGTGGGGGCGGCTGCTGTCCAGCGGCGACGACGTGGACGGCCTGCAGCTGTCCACCAAGCAGTTCGAGTACACGCGCAAGCTGGAGGACAGCTACAAGCAGCGCATCGAGGAGCTGCTCAGCCCCATCGTCGGCGTGGGCCGGGTGCGCGCCCAGGTGAGCGCCGAGGTGGACTTCTCCACCACCGAGCAGACCCAGGAGCTGTACGACGGCGACCCGGCCCAGGTGCGCAGCGAGCAGGTGCAGCGTGACGAGAGCAAGGGCAACCCGGCGGCCATCGGCGTGCCCGGCGCGCTCAGCAACCAGCCGCCCGGCGCCGGCACCACCGACCCCAAGAGCGCCGGCGGCGGCCAGGACGGCCAGCCCACCAGCGTGAGCGAGGCCACCACGCGCAACTACGAGCTGGACAAGACCATCCGCCACGTGCGCGCCGCGCCCGGCCGGCTGCGCCGCCTGTCGGTGGCGGTGCTGGTGGACAACAAGGTGGTCACCACCGAGTCCGGGGAGACCAAGAGCGAGCCGCTCAGCGAGGAGGAGCTGGCCACCCTGACCAACCTGGTCAAGGAGGCGGTGGGCTTCAACGCCCAGCGCGGCGACAGCGTGGCGGTGTTCAACAAGCCCTTCCAGCCGGTGGAGGAGATCGAGGCCCTGCCCGAGACGCCGCTGTGGAAGCAGCCCTGGTTCTGGAACCTGGCGCGCCAGATCGTGGCCGGCCTGGGCATCGTGCTGCTCATCCTCTTCGTGGCCCGCCCGGCGGTGCGCAACCTGACCCGCAAGGGCAACGCCGCCCTGCCCGGCCCCGAGGGCGGGGAAGGCGCCGACGGCGAGGCCCTGGCGGTGGACGGCGAGCTGGCCGAGGACCGGGTGAGCCTGGCCAGCCGCGGCCGGGCCGGTCAGGCCCAGCTGCCACAGCCGCCGGAGGCCTACGGCGACGTGCTGGAGCTGGCGCGCAGCCTGGCCGCCGAGGATCCCAAGCGCGTGGCCAAGGTGCTGCAGAACTGGGTGGGGGACAATGTCTGAACCGCAGAAACAGGGCGCCCTGGAGGCCCTGGGCGGGCCGGCGCGCGCCGCCATCCTGCTCATGGCCCTGGGCGAGGAGCGCGCCGGGGAGGTGCTGCGTTACCTGGGCCCGCAGGAGGTGCAGGCCCTGGGCGCCGCCATGACCAAGATGAACTCCATCACCCAGGCGCAGATCCGCGAGGTGCTGGACAGCTTCTTCGTCAACGTGGGCAACGAGAGCGCGCTGTCCATCGGCACCCAGGAGTACCTGCAGAAGGTGCTCACCAAGGCCCTGGGGCGGGAGAAGGCCAACAACACCCTGGCGCAGATCCTCATGGACGGCGAGCCGCGCGGCCTGGACACCCTCAAGTGGATGGCGCCGCCGGCCATCGCCACCATCATCGGCAAGGAGCACCCGCAGATCATCGCCATCGTGCTGGCCCACCTGGACCGCGACAAGGCCGGCCAGGTGCTGGACATGCTGCCCGAGGACCTGCAGGTGGACGTGATGGTGCGCGTGGCCAGCCTGGACGTGGTCCACCCCGCCGCCCTGGAGGAGCTGGACGAGATCATCCAGCGCCGCTTCCGCGAGGAGCCCGACGTGGTGGTGTCCGGCCTGGGCGGCATCAAGACGGCGGCCGAGATCCTCAACTCCGTGTCCTCGGAGACGGAGACGCGGGTGTTCGAGAAGCTGGCCGAGCTGAACGACGCCATGAGCGAGCAGATCCAGGAGAACATGTTCGTGTTCGAGAACCTGCTCGCCCTGGACGACCGCGGCATGCAGACCCTGCTGCGCGAGGTGCCCAAGGAGAAGCTGGTCAAGGCCCTCAAGGGCGCCTCCGAGGAGATCCGCGAGAAGGTGTTCCGCAACGTCTCCAAGAACGCCGCGGACATGATGCGCGACGACCTGGAGGCCATGGGCCCGGTGCGCCTGCGCGAGGTACAGGAGGTGCAGAAGGAGATCATGGCCATCGCCCTGCGCCTGGCGGAGGAAGGCCAGATCGCCCTCGGCAACAAGGACGACGAATTTGTCTAAGATCATCCCCCGCGACCAGGCCGGCCACTTCCGCCGCTGGACCCCGCCCGACGTGGACGGAGCGGCGCCGGAGCGGCCCGCCTTCATCACCAGCACGGCGCGCGCGCAGCGCAGCGATGTGGAGCTGCTGGCGGCCCGCGAGCAGGCCCAGCGCGAGGGCTTTCGCGAGGGCTACGAGGAGGGCCTGCAGGCCGCCCAGTCCGAGCTCACCACCCTGCGCGAGTCACTGCGCCGCACGCTGGCCTTCCTGGCGCGCCCGGCCGAGTACCTGGAGGCGCAGATCGAGGAGGAGCTGCTGGCCCTGGCCCTGGCCGTGGCGCGGCAGATCCTGCGCCGCGAGATCCAGGCCGACCCCAGGCACCTCATCGGCCTCATCCGCCACGCCGTGCGCCAGCTGCCGGCCACCCAGTCCACCATCCACATCCACCTGCACCCGGACGACGCGCGCGTGGTGCGCCCCGTGCTGCACGAGGACGAGGCCCACGCCCAGTGGGACATCGTGGACGACCCGGCGGTGGCCCGCGGCGACTGCCAGGTGACCACCGACACCTCGCACATCGACGCCGGCATCGACGCCCTGGTGGCCCGCCTGTCGGCCGAGCTGCTGGGCGGCCAGCGGCGCGCGGACCGCCCGGCGCCCGAGGCGGAGGCGGCCCCGGAGGCGGCCGGTGACTGACCCCACCGCCCGCTGGCTGCGCCGTCTGCGCGAGGCGCGCGCCCACCTGCCCGAGCCGGCACCGGTGGTGGCCGGCCAGCTCACGCGCATGGCCGGCCTCACCCTGGAGGCGGTGGGCTGCCAGGCGGCGGTGGGCACGCGCTGCCTGGTGGAGGCGCCCGGCCACGCGCCGGTGCCCTGCGAGGTGGTGGGCTTCGCCGACGACCGCACCTACCTGATGGCCATCGGCGACACCCACGGCCTGGTGCCCGGCGCGCGCGTCGTGCCCACCCGCGAGCGGCTGGCCGTGCCCGCCGGCGAGGGCCTGCTGGGGCGGGTCATCGACGCCAGCGGCCAGCCCCTGGACGGCAAGGGCCCGCTGCGCGCCCGGGCCCGCCAGCCCCTGTCCGCCGAGCCCATCAACCCGCTGGCGCGCGCCCCCATCGAGCGGCCGCTGGACGTGGGCGTGCGGGCCATCAACGGCCTGCTCACCGTGGGCCGCGGCCAGCGCATGGGCCTCATGGCCGGCTCGGGTGTGGGCAAGAGCGTGCTGCTGGGCATGATGACCCGCTACACCGAGGCCGAGGTGGTGGTGGTGGGGCTGATCGGCGAGCGCGGCCGCGAGGTGAACGAATTCGTGGCCGACATCCTCGGCCCCGAGGGGCTGCGCCGCGCCGTGGTGGTGGCCGTGCCGGCCGACCAGCCGCCCCTGCAACGCCTGCACGGGGCCATGGTGGCCACCGCCATTGCCGAGCACTTCCGCGACCGCGGCCGCCACGTGCTGCTGCTCATCGACTCCCTCACCCGCTACGCCCAGGCCCAGCGCGAGATCGCCCTGGCCGTGGGCGAGCCGCCGGCCACCAAGGGCTACCCGCCGTCGGTGTTCGCCCGCCTGCCGCAGCTGGTGGAGCGGGCCGGCAACGCCCACGCCCACAGCGGCACCATCACCGCCTTCTACACCGTGCTGGCCGAGGGCGACGACCAGAACGACCCGGTGGTGGACGCCGCCCGCGCCGTGCTCGACGGCCACATCGTCCTGTCGCGCGAGCTGGCCGACAGCGGCCACTACCCGGCCATCGACATCGCGCGCTCCATCAGCCGCGTCATGCCGCTGGTCACCACCCCCGAGCACCGCCGCCTGGCGCAGCGCTTCCGCCACTACCACAGCCTGTACGAGCAGCACCGCGACCTGGTCAACGTGGGCATCTACCAGCGCGGCAGCAACCCCGAGCTGGACGTGGCCCTCGACCTGCGCCCCGCCCTGCTCGACTACCTGCGCCAGGACCTGCGGGAGGCGGTGGACTTCCAGACCAGCCTGGACGACCTGCGCCGGCTGCTGGCCGTCACCGAGCGCGCGGCATGAAGCGCGGCCGACGCCTGGCGGCGGTCCTGAACATCCTGGAACGGGAAGAAGCCGCCGCCGCCCGCCGCCTGGCCGAGGCCCTGCGGGCCGAGGCGGACGCCCGCGAGCGGCTGGCCCAGCTGCAGGCCTACCGGCAGGACTACCTGCAGCGCGGCCGCCAGGGCGGCAACGGCGTGGCCCTGCACAACCTGAGCACCTTTCTCGGCCAGCTGCAGGCGGCCATCGACCAGCAGCAGCAACTGCTGCACACCCTGGCCGGGCGCAGCGCCGCCGCCCGCCACGACTGGCAGCAGCGCCGCGCCCGCAGCGAGGCCCTGCGCACCCTGCTGCAGCGGCGCCAGGCCGCCGAACGGCGGGCGGCCGAGCGCCAGGCCCAGCGCGAGCTGGACCAGTGGGCCAGCCGCCGGGCAAGCTCCTGATTACCCGAGGCCGCGCAGCGCGTCACGAACAGGCGTTCCACACTGGACCGCATCTTGCATCACTCCTGCCGTCACCCGTCCGGAGAGCAAAGGAAATGCCCGACATCCGACTCGAACCGACCACCCCCCGCCTCGACCCGCCCGCCGCCAC
>JALVPS010000233.1 GCA_027031685.1 Gammaproteobacteria bacterium
CGGCTGGGGCCTGCGCATCGTGGCCACGCCGCGCTTCGGCCTGCCCTGGCCCGCCGTGCGCACCCTGGAGATCGGCCTGCCGATGCTGCTGGCCCTGGCACCCGAACAGTTCCGGGCCCTGCTGTCACGGGAAATCGGCCGGGCTACCCACCAGCATGCCCTGCTCTCGGGCCGGCTGTGCCGGCTCGCCGATCTCTGGGATCAGTACGCCGATCATTTCCGCCGGCATGGCAATCCCGCGGGACGCCTGTTCGGATTCTATGCCCCGTGGTATCGAAACCGCACCGCGGCCGCCTGCTGGCTCGATACCATGGCCGCCGATACCGGCGCCATCCAGATGGTCAACGATCGCGAGCTGGCCGAGGTGCTGGCCCAGGAAGCCGTCACCCGCCAGTTCCTGAAGCTGCGCTTCTGGCCCAAGGTGAAGGATCTGGCCCGCCGCGAGGCGACACCGAAACATCTCCCCTATTCGAGCATGGGCCGGGTCGTGGCGCGGGGCATGGATCGGGACTTCGTGCAGCAGGCCTTGCAGACGGCGCTGCAGGAACCGGCAACGGACGAGGCGCAGCCGGGCCTGTCCCAACGCCTGGAACACCTGGGCTTCCGCAAGCCCCTGCCGCCGCGCCCGCTGAAGAAGTTCGCCGCTGCCGAAGCCATCGCTCCGGCCAGCCTGGTGGCCATCCTGCGGGAGTTCGATCAGCGCTGGCTGAAGCGGCAGCGGCGGAAGAGTGAGGAACCGTAACCGGGTTCGGGGCCAGCAAGAAAAGTGGAGCAAAAATTATTGTTGGTCGGCCTCTTCGTGCCCTTGGGTATCAGAACGACCGACGACCCTGCCCAAGTCACGCCGCCGCACCGGCCCGGAACTTCAGCGGGGCCTGGTGGGTGTGCAGGAACCACCGGTCCATCACCACGTTGCGGGCGAACCAGGGGCTGCGCATCAGGCGTGCGGCGATGGGCTGCTTGAGACCCACCGGCACCCGCTCCAGCCAGCCCGGTCCCGCCTGGCGGCGGCCGAACCGATTCTCCATCCGCTCCACGTAACCCGCCAGTCGTTCGGCCGTGTAGCGGCCGTCGCACTCGAGCAGGCTTTGCGCCGCCAGCAGTGCCGACTCCACGGCCGGGCGGATACCCTCGCCGCTCTGCGGATAGGCCAGGCCGGCGGCGTCGCCGATGAGCAGGCGTCCGTCGTCCACCAGCCGGCGCAGGGCGTGGGGATAGAGCAGGTAGGCGTGGCCGTGGAACTTCTCCGGCGTATCGGCCGGGATGCGGCCCTGGGCCTTGAGGTAGTCGGTGAATTCGGCCACGTGGCGTGACAGTTGGTGATTGTCCTCGCGGCCGAGGCCGATGTTGAGATAGTCGCCCTTGCGGAAGATCCAGCCGTAACCAGCCAGATCCCGGGTGAAGAACAGTTCCGGCACTTCCGGATCCACGGGGCAGGCGGCGGCCTGTTCCGGGGTCATGGGAAACTCGATTTCCTGGGCGGCGACGATGCGCTCGCTGCGGCCGGGCCGGGCGCCCATGGCCCGGGCCACGGGACAGAAATGTCCTCCCGCACCCACCACCACGCGCGCGGCAATCTCGCCGTTGACCCGCCAGCCGTCGCCCTCGCGTTCCATCTGCCGGAACGGCGTGCCGGTCAG
>JALVPS010000234.1 GCA_027031685.1 Gammaproteobacteria bacterium
GTTGAGGATCCCCTGCACGATCTGCGAGGCGCGCAGGGTTTCCTCGCGCAGGGCGGCCAGATCCTCGCGCAACTGGCCGAGGCGTTCGGCGTCCAGGCCGTTGCCCGCCTCGCGCAGGCTGCGCTCGATGAGGCGCGCATAGCTGAGGATGTTGTTGAGCGGGTTGTTCAGCTCGTGGCCGATGCCGGCGGCCATCTGGCCGATGCTGGCCAGCTTGTTGCTCTGCAGGGCCATGTGCTGGGCCCGGTCCCGTTCGGCCTCGGTGGCCTGCAGGGTGTCGCTCAGGTAGTTGAAGGCGTCGGCCAGGGCGCGCACCTCGTCGATGGGCTGGCCGGCGTCAACGTGCTGGCGGTGTTCGCCGTCGGCGAAACGCTTGATGCGGGCGGTGAGGCTGTTCAGCGGCCGGGCGATGCGGCGGGCGCCCAGGGCGCTGAGCAGCAGGGTCAGCAGCAGGGCGGTGGCGGCGAAGACGATGATGCCCCAGCGGATGCGCTCGAAGGGCGCCGCAATCACGGCCGCGTCGGTGCGCAGCAGCAGGTGCCATTCGGTGAGCTGGCTGGGCCAGGGCAGCCAGGTGGTGTAGTGCACCAGCCGTTCGCCGTCGCGCCACACGCCTTCGGGCGCGGCCGCCAGCCGATCGAGCCAGCGCGCGGCCCAGGGCGCGCGGAAATAGTCGGTGCCGGCGCGCAACTGGGCGAAGCGGCGCTCGCCGCTGTCGGCATAGAGCACCGTGGGGCCCTGCGGATGCTGATCCGGATCCGATTCGAGCAGCCACAGCCGGCCGTCGTACAGGCGCGGCGTGTGATCGAGCAGCCGGTCGAGCTGATCGCCGAGCCGGGTCAGGGCCAGGGCGCCGACGAAACGGCCGTCCTGATGCAGCGGCACCACGGCGTCGCGCAGCAGGAAGGCGTGATTGAGTTCATTGCGGTTGTGGGGCAGGTGCAGGGCGCCGGCCTCGTCCGGCGGCAGTTCGCGCAGGGCCTGCACGAAGGCGGGATCGGTGATCTCCTGCTCCACGTAGCGCAGGCCGCCCAGGCTTTCGTACAGCGGCTTGCCCACGTGCGAGTGAGTCACCTTCACCAGGCTGTTGCCCTGGGCGTCGAGCAGGCGCAGCACGAACACGCCGGGCAGCAGGGTGCGAAAGCCGCTGAAATAGCGGTTCAGGGCATCGCGCTGGCGGGCGAAATCGGCCGGCGACCGGCCGTCGGCGATGGCCGCGAGCGCCGGCAGCGCGGCCTGCACCGCCGGCGCGCGGGCGATGCCCAGGGCCGTGGCCTGATCGGCGGCCAGTTGCCGGCTGAGGGCCCCGGCCAGATGTTCCAGATGGGTCAGGATCTCCCGATCCACGTCGCGCTGGTAGGCGGCCTGGCTGGTGTAGGTCATCCCCAGCGTCAGCGCGGTCAGCGGCAGCACGGTGGCGAGAAAGACCCAGATGAAGATTTGGGTGCGGATGCGCATGGCGGACGATGGTGGCTCGATGCGGCCAGATTACCAGTTTTCGACCGCTTCCCGGGCATGGTCGTTCACCGGCCGGGCCATCAGGCCGGCCTGGCCGATGGTGACGCGGTACTGCGCGCCGTGGCCCATGGGCAGATAGACGGCGCTGCCGTAGACCGCATCCACCC
>JALVPS010000235.1 GCA_027031685.1 Gammaproteobacteria bacterium
GGAAGAGGGCGTTGAAGCCCACGGCCACGGCCAGGATGGTGGCGGTGTTGAGCAGCACGGGTGCGTATTCGTAGGCGAAGCCCAGGGCGTGCAGCTTGGCGGAGCCGATGACCGCCGCCAGGGCGGCGGCGCCGCCGGGCGGGTGGATGCAGCGGGCGAAGTACATGGCGCCGATGGCCAGCCCCACGCTGGCGGAGGCGGCCACGGTATAGTTGGGGATCCAGCGCCAGCAGGCCACGCCGATGAGCGCCGAGATGGCGTGTCCGCCGAGCACGTTCCAGGGCTGGGAGAAGGGCACGTGGGGGGCGGCGAACAGCAGCACGGCGCTGGCCCCCATGGAGGGCACGATGAGCACCGCCAGGCGCGGGTCCAGCAGCCAGTAGCCGACCACCAGGATCATGAAGATGCCCAGGAAGCCGCCCACGGTGGAGATCACGCCCTCGTGCAGGGTGAGCGGGTTGCGGTTGATGCCCAGCAGGTCGCGCAGGTCGTCGAGTTTCATGGCAGGCGATGGCGGCAGGGGGTGGAGGGGGATGATAACCTGCCGGCGGCGCCGGCCCCACCGGCAGGGGGCCATCTTGAATTGCCCCCCGGCGCGACCCACTCATGGGGGATTCCCCCGTTGCGGAGGCCGCGCGGCCGTGATGTCCCATGCCTGAGACGCCCCTGTCCACCGATTCCGCCCCGGCCCGCCCGGCGCGCCGCGGCTGTGCGTCCGCGTCCCGGGCCAGGGTGATCTGGGGGCTGCTGGCCGGGGCGCTGTTCGTGGCTGCGCTGGTGGGCGTGCTGGTGCTGTTCGACCTGGACGAGCAGGTGCTGCGCCTGCTGCGCTGGCTGGACGGCCTGGGCTGGCGGGCGCCGCTGCTGTTCATCCTGCTCATGGCCGCGGTGGTGGTGCTGCTGTTGCCGGGGGTGCTGTTCACCACCGGGGCCGGCTTCGTGTTCGGCGTGGCGGAGGGCACCATTGTGGTGGTGCTGGGCACCACGCTGGGCTCACTCATCGCCTTCCTGCTGGGCCGGCACCTGCTGGGGCCGCGCGCGCAGGGCTGGCTGCGCCGCCACGGGCGGCTGGCGGGGGTGAGCGAGGCATTGGCCGGCGAGGGCTGGCGGGTGGTGCTGCTCACGCGCCTGATCCCCTTCTTCCCCTCCAAGCTGTCCAACTACCTGTTCGGGGCGCTGCCCTTCTCGCTGCGCGACTTCGGGCTGGGGACCTTCCTCGGCATCATTCCCTATTCGCTGCACAACGTGTATCTCGGCTCGCTGGCGGCGGGTGCCGCCGAGCTGGCGACCGGCGCCAGCACGCGCACCCCCTGGCAGTGGGCCTTCTACGGCCTGGGGCTGGTGGCCGTGGTGGTGGCGGTGGCCTACCTGGGGCGGGTGGCGCAGCGGGGCCTGGCCCGCTACACCGAGCCGGCGGAGGAAACGGAGACGGAGGAGGACGGGTGCCCTGGCTGATTCGTGATGGGCCACCCGGCGCCGGAGAAGAATCTGGTCTTCCTGGCTGCGGCGGTGGCCTGCTTCCTGTGCCAGGAACCGCGCGCCGTGTTCCTGCTGGTGGAGCCGGGGCCCCCCGAGCACGTCATCCGCCACGTGCTGGAGCAGGCCGGCCTGCTGGACCGTCTGTACCACGCCGGCGTGCCGGTGGTGGGGATGGGCGCGTCCGGCCTGCCGCTGCTGGCGGAGCTGGCGCGGACGGGTTGGGCGGGCGGCTTGCTTTCCCCGGCGGCGCCCCCAGATAGGGGCAGAGAAACCCGGCCGTCGCCGGGTTGTTTTTACCGCATACAACAGGAGGCAGGACATGGTCGCCAAGGCAGAGACGGCGCTGGACGAGCTGCAGGCGCGGGTGCGCCCGCTGGAGGAGGCGATGGCGCGCGTGGAGCGGCGCCTGGACGAGCTGCAGGGCCAGCTGCGCGCGGTGCGCGAGCGGCTGGCGGCGGTGGAGGCGCGCGCCTTGGACCTGGGCCGCGACATGCGCCACCAGCGCCACGCGCTCAACGAACTGCGCCAAAAGTTGAAGAAACACGATGCGCTGCTGCGCGAGATCGATCCCGAGCGCGCCCCGCGCGAGTACGAGCGCCTGGTGCAGGACCGCGAGGACCTGCGCGTGAAGCTGGAGCGCGCGGGGCAGGCGCTGGAGACGCTGCACGCCCAATACGAGCAGGCACTGGAGGAGGAGCTGCGGCTGCTGGGTGAGGAGTGGGAACTGGAGCAGGAACTGGACCACCTGCGGGCCCGTTACGAGACGCTGCTCAAGCGCATCGCGCGCCTGGCGCAGGGTCTGGAACGGCGCGTGCGCGACGCCCGCGCGCGCCACTTCTGAGCCGCCGGCGGGGCCGTCAGGCGAGCAGGAACTCCAGCAGGCCGTTCTGGGCGTGCAGGCGGTTCTCCGCCTCCTCCCACACCACGCTCTGGGGGCCCTCCAGCACCTCGGCGGTGACCTCCTCGCCGCGGTGGGCGGGCAGGCAGTGCATGAACAGCGCGTCGGGTTTGGCGGCGGCCATCACCTCGGCGTTCACCTGGAAGCCGCGGAAGGCGGCCGCCCGCTCGCGCTGCTCCTCCTCCTGGCCCATGCTGGCCCATACGTCGGTCACCACCAGGTCGGCCCCGGCCGCGGCCGCCACCGGGTCGCGCAGCAGGGTGACGCGGTCGGCGCCGCGCGCCAGCACGTCCGGATCGGGGTCGTAGCCCGCCGGGCAGGCGATGTTGAGCCGGAAGTCGAAACGGATGGCGGCGTTGATGTAGGAGTGGCACATGTTGTTGCCGTCGCCCACCCAGGTCACCTGCCGGCCCTGGATGCTGCCGCGGTGCTCCTCGTAGGTGAGCACGTCGGCCAGCAGCTGGCAGGGGTGGTACATGTCGGTGAGGCCATTGATGACCGGCACCTGGGAGTGGCTGGCGAAGACCTCCAGCGTGCGCTGCTCGAAGGTGCGGATCATGAGGCCGTCCACCATGCGCGACACCACGCGCGCCGTGTCCTCCACGGGCTCGCCTCGGCCCAGCTGGGTGTCGCGCGGCGACAGGAAGATGGCCCCGCCGCCGAGCTGGAGCATGCCCACCTCGAAGGACACCCGCGTGCGGGTGGAGGACTTGTCGAAGATCATGCCCAGGGTCTTGCCGCGCAGCGGCTGGAACAGCTCGCCGCGCAGGCGCAGGGTCTTGATGTAGGTGGCACGCTCGATCACGCGGCGCAGCTCCTCGCTGCTGAAGTCGAGCAGGGTCAGGAAGTGGCGGGTGGTCATGGTCAGCTCCTCGTCGCGGACAGGAAGTCGCGGATCAGGTCCGCCACGTGGCGGACGATGGTGTCGGCCTCGGCATCGCTCAGGACGAGGGGCGGCAGCAGGCGCACCACCCGGCCGGCGGTGACGTTGATGAGCAGTTGCCGCTCCTCCAGGGCGCGCGCCACCAGCTCGCCGCAGGGGCGGTCCAGCTCCACCCCCACCATGGCCCCTAGGCCGCGCACCTCGCGCACGCCGTCCAGCCCCGCCAGGGCCTCGCGCAGGCCGTCGCGCAGGCGCTCGCCCAGGGCCTCGGCGCGGGTCACCAGGTCCTCTTCGGCCAGCACGTCCAGCACGGTGAGCGCCGCCCGGCAGGCCAGCGGATTGCCGCCGAAGGTGGAGCCGTGCGTGCCCGGCCCCAGCACCTCCGCCGCCGCGTCGCGCGCCAGCAGGGCGCCGATGGGCGCCCCGTTGCCGAGGGCCTTGGCCAGCAGCAGCACGTCGGGCTGCGCGGGGCCGTGCTGGAAGGCGAACCAGCGGCCGGTGCGACCCACGCCGGTCTGCACCTCGTCCAGCATGAGCAGCCAGCCGTACCGGTCGCACAGGGCGCGCAGCCCCGCCAGGTAGTCCGCCGCTGGCACGCGCACGCCGCCCTCGCCCTGCACCGGCTCCACCAGCACGGCCACGATGTCGTCGTGCTCCGTGGCCGCCCGTTCCACCGCCTCCAGGTTGTCGAAGGGCACGCGCACGAAGCCGGGCAGCAGCGGCTCGAAGCCGGCCTGGACGGCCGGGTTGCCGGTGGCCGCCAGCGCGCCCAGGGTGCGACCGTGGAAGCTGCCCTCCGTGACCACGATGCGCGGCGTGGCGAGGTCCCGTCGGTGGCCGTACAGACGCGCCAGCTTGATGGCCGCCTCGTTGGCCTCTGTCCCCGAGTTGCAGAAGAAGGCGTGCGTCATGCCGGACAGCGCGCACAGCCGCTCGGCCAGCGCCTCCTGGAGAGGAATGCGGTACAGGTTGGATGTGTGCAGCAGGGTCTTTGCCTGCGCCGCCAGCGCCTCCGCCAGGCGTGGGTGGGCGTGCCCCAGGCTGCACACCGCGATGCCGCTCAGGGCGTCCAGGTAACGTCGGCCCTCCGCGTCGAAGAGGTAGGGCCCTTCCCCCCGCTCGAAGGCCACGGGCAGGCGCGCGTAGTTGGCTATCAGGTGATCGGTCATGGCGGTGGCGCGTGGAAACGAAAAACGGCAGCGCAAGGCTGCCGGGAAAGACCGAATATAAACCAAAAGGGCAGGGCGTTTGAAGCGCCTGTCGGGCGGGAGCGGAAAATTCGCGAACTGACGTCTGGTTCACGCCGCGCCCGGCGCCATTGCCCTACACTTCGTGCCAGTTTGTACCTTCCCCCGAGCGGGCCCCGGCCCACGGCACCATGCGGCAACCGACACTGGCCCTGCTGGGCCTCGACCATACCGAAACCGCCCTGTGCGAGACCGTTCTGGAATTGGCCGGCGGTCTGGAGCTGGCCCGCTGGCGGCGCGTGGCCGCGGCGGAGGCGGCCCAGGTGGTGCTGGTCGATGCCGGACGCGCCGCCCTGCTTGCCGAGCTGGACGCCCTGGCAGAGCGGCACGGCCACCGTCCCCTGCGCATCGGCGTGGGGCCCCGGGCCGACGGCCTCGACTTCCACCTGCCGCGGCCGCTCACCTACACCGCCCTGGTCGCCGTCCTGCGTCAGGCCCAGACACTGCTCGAACAGCGCCCAGTGCCGCCCGCTGCCCCGGAGCCCGAGTTGGTATCGGAGTTCGAGTCGGCACCGCAACCTGAGTTAGCACCGGAATCTGCATCCGAACCGGAGCCAGAGCCGGAGCCAGAGCCAGAGCCAGAGCCGGAGCCAGAGCCAGAGCCAGAGCCGGAGCCGGAGCCAGAGCCAGAGCCAGAGCCAGAGCCAGAGCCAGAGCCAGAGCCGGAGCCGGAGCCAGAGCCAGAGCCAGAGCCAGAGCCAGAGCCAGAGCC
>JALVPS010000236.1 GCA_027031685.1 Gammaproteobacteria bacterium
GGCGGCGCAGCACGTTGGCCATGGTCTCCAGCAGCGAGTCGCTGAACACGCCCAGCAGCTGGTTGGGGGCGCCGGCCGGGTTGGTGAGCGGCCCCAGCACGTTGAACAGGGTGCGCACGCCCATCTCGCGGCGCGGGCCGATGGCGTGCTTCATGGCCCCGTGGTGCAGGGGGGCGAACATGAAGCCCACGCCCACCGTCTCGATGCACTCGGCCACCTGCTCCGGGGTGAGCTGCAGCGCCACGCCGGCCGCCTCCAGCAGGTCGGCGCTGCCGGAGCGGCTGGAGACGGCGCGGTTGCCGTGCTTGGCCACCTTGCCGCCCGCCGCCGCCACCACGAAGGTGCAGGCGGTGGAGACGTTGAAGGTGCCGCTGGCGTCGCCGCCGGTGCCCACGATGTCCACCAGGTGGGTCTTGTCGGGGATGTCCACCGGCGTGGCCAGCTCGCGCATGACCTCGGCGGCGGCGGCGATCTCCGCCTCCGTCTCGCCCTTCATGCGCAGGCCGATGAGGAAGCCGCCGATTTGCGCGTCGGTGGCCTCGCCGGTCATGATGCGCTGCATCACGTCGCGCATCTCGTCGTGGCTCAGGTCGCGGTGCTCGACCACGGCCTGGATGGCTTCTTGCAGGGTCATGCCCGCCTGCCTCCTCGGGTGTCCAGAAAGTTCTGCAGCAGCGCGTGGCCGCTCTGGGTCAGGATGGATTCGGGGTGGAACTGCACGCCCTCCACGTTCAGCTCACGGTGGCGCAGGCCCATGATCTCCTCCACGGCGCCGCCCTCGGTCTGCGTCCAGGCGGTCACCTCCAGGCAGTCCGGCAGGCCCTCCCGCGCCACCACCAGCGAGTGGTAGCGGGTGGCCTCCAGCGGGTTGGGCAGGCCGCGGAACACGCCCGCCTCGCGGTGGTACACGGGCGAGGTCTTGCCGTGCATGATGGCCCGCGCATGCACGATGCGCCCGCCGAAGGCCTGGCCGATGCTCTGGTGCCCCAGGCACACGCCCAGGATGGGCAGCCGCCCGGCGAAGTGGCGGATGGCCTGCAGGGAGATGCCGGCCTGGTCGGGGGTGCAGGGGCCGGGGGAGATGACCAGGTGGTCGGGGGCCAGGGCCTCGATGTCTTCCACGCCGATCTCGTCGTTGCGGCGCACCACCACCTCCGCGCCCAGTTCGCCCAGGTACTGCACCAGGTTATAGGTGAAGGAGTCGTAGTTGTCGATCATCAGCAGCATGACGGCCCCCTCACTGTGCCCCGTGGCCGTCCAGCCCGGCCTCGGCCAAGCCGACGGCGCGGAAGATGGCCCGTGCCTTGTTCATGGTCTCCTTCCACTCCAGGTCCGGCTGCGAGTCGTACACGATGCCCGCCCCGGCCTGGATGGTGAGGCGCCGGTCACGGATGACGGCGGTGCGGATGGCGATGGCCGTGTCCATGTTGCCCTGCCACGACAGGTAGCCCACCGCGCCGGCGTAGATGCCGCGCTTGACCGGCTCCAGCTCGTGGATGATCTCCATGGCGCGGATTTTGGGCGCGCCGCTCACCGTGCCGGCCGGGAAGGTGGCGCGCAGCACGTCCATGGCGTCCAGCCCCTGGCGCAGGCGTCCCTCCACGTTGGACACGATGTGCATGACGTGCGAGTAGCGCTCGATGACCATGCGCTCGGTGAGCCGCACGCTGCCCGTCTCGGCCACCCGCCCCACGTCGTTGCGCCCCAGGTCGATGAGCATGAGGTGCTCGGCCAGCTCCTTGGGGTCGGCCAGCAGCTCCGCCTCCAGGGCGCGGTCCTCGGCCTCGGTGTGGCCGCGGCGGCGCGTGCCGGCGATGGGCCGCACCGTCACCCGCCCCGCCTCCAAGCGCACCAGGATCTCCGGCGAGGAGCCGACGATGTGGAAGTCGTCCAGGTTCAGGTAATACATGTAGGGCGACGGGTTGAGGCTGCGCAGGGCGCGGTACACGTGCAGCGGCGGGGCGTGGAAGGGCACCGACAGGCGCTGCGACAGCACCACCTGCATGATGTCGCCGTCGATGATGTAGCGGCGCGCCTTGTCCACCGCCGCCTTGAAGCCGGCCTCGGTGAAGCCGGACACGAAGTCCGCCTCGTCCACGCGGCGCGGCGCGCCGCCGGTGCCGTACACCGGGCGCCCCTCGCGCAGGCGGGCCACCAGCTCGTCCAGGCGCCGCTCGCCGGCCGCCTCCTCGCCCGGCGCCACGTGCACGATCAGGTACAGCTTGCCGGACAGGTTGTCGAACACCACCACCTCCTCCGACAGCATGAGCAGGATGTCCGGGGTGCCCAGCTCGTCGGGCAGGGGCGACAGGTCCAGGCGCGGCTCGATGTAGCGCACCGTGTCGTAGCCGAAGTAGCCCACCAGCCCGCCGGTGAAGCGCGGCAGGCCGGGCGCGGCCGCCACCCGGAAGCGGCGCTGCCAGTCGGCGATCCAGGCCAGCGGGTCGTCCACCGTGAAGCGGTCCGTCACCTCGCCGTCGCGGCTCAGGGTCACCTGCCGGTCGCTGATGCGCACCACGGTGCGGCAGGGCAGGCCGATGATGGAGTAGCGGCCCCACTTCTCGCCACCCTGCACGGACTCGAACAAGTAGCTGTAGGGGCCGTCGCCGGCCAGCTTGAGATAGGTGGAGAGGGGGGTGTCGAGGTCGGCCAGCACCTCGCGCAGGAGGGGGATGCGTTGGGCGGTTGCGGTGTGGGCTGCAGTCATGTCGGTCACCACGCGGGACGGAAGGGAAAGGGGGTCAGGGTCGCCGGGTCGCCTCCCGCCGCCATCGCCGGCCCGCCATGTTTTGCAACGGACGCCCCCTGCCCATGCTCAGGCCGCCTCGCTGTCCAGCAGCCGCGGCAGCTCCGCCAGGGAGTCGATGACCGCGTCCGGGTGGTAGTCGCGGATGTCCTCGCCGTGATTGTAGCCGTAGCTCACGCACACCACCCGGAAGCCGGCCGCGCGCGCCGCCTTCACGTCGCTCCGCGAATCGCCGATGAGCAGGCTGCGCTCGGGCGCGGCCCCCAGCTCGCGCGCGGCATACAGCAGCGGCGCCGGGTCGGGCTTCTTCTGCGGCAGGGTGTCGCCCGAGACGACGATCTCGAAGTCGTCGCGCACGCCCAGGTCGCGCAGCAGCGGCAGGGTGAAGCGGGCCGCCTTGTTGGTCACGCTGCCCAGGCGGAAGCCGCGCCGGCGCAGGTAGTCCAGCCCCTCGCGCACGCCCGGGTAGAGGTGGCTGCGCTTGGAGGTGTTCTCGGCATACAGCTCGACGAACACGGCCAGGGCGCGTTCGTACAGCGCCGCCTCCGGCTCGCCGTCCAGGGAGTTGGTCAGGGCGCGCTTGACCAGGCGCTCCACGCCGTTGCCCACCCACTGCCGCACCGCCGCCTCGCCCCGTTCGGGCAGGCCCAGGCGGCGCATCATCTCGTCCACGCAGTAGGCCAGGTCCGGCACGCTGTCCACCAGCGTGCCGTCCACGTCGATGAGCACCAGATCCAGATCGGCGGCGCGCAGGGTCACGGCCTCAGCCACCCGCCCTGGCCAGCTCGTCGCGCATGGCGCGGATGACTGTGTCATAACGGTTGGGATCCTCGTCGCGGGCGGCGCCGAAAATGGCCGAGCCGGCCACGAAGGTGTCGGCGCCCGCCTCCTTGATCTCGCGGATGTTGTCCACCTTCACGCCGCCGTCGATCTCCAGGCGGATGTCCAGGCCGGACTCGTCGATCATACGGCGCGCCTCGCGCAGCTTCTGCAGGGCCGAGGGGATGAAGCTCTGCCCGCCGAAGCCGGGGTTGACCGACATGAGCAGGATCATGTCCACCTTCTCCAGCTCGTACTTGAGGTAGTCGAGCGGGGTGGCCGGGTTGAACACCAGGCCGGACTTGCAGCCCTGGTCGCGGATGAGCTGCAGGGTGCGGTCGATGTGCTCGGAGGCCTCCGGGTGGAAGGTGATGTAGGTGGCGCCGGCCTTGGCGAAGTCGGGAACGATGCGGTCCACCGGCTTGACCATCAGGTGCACGTCGATGGGCGCGGTGATGCCGTAGTCGCGCAGCGCCTGGCACACCAGCGGGCCGATGGTGAGGTTGGGCACGTAGTGGTTGTCCATCACATCGAAGTGGACGATGTCGGCGCCGGCGGCCAGCACCTTCTCCACCTCGTCGCCGAGCCGGGCGAAATCCGCGGACAGGATGGAAGGGGCAATCAGGTCTTCTTTGGCCATGGGCTTCCTCTCGGGCAGGGGTGATGCGCAAAGACCGCGCACTTTACCGCAATCACCGCCGATTTTCAGCCCGCCGGGTCGGCCTGCCGGAAGGGGGCTGAGCAGTCGCCAGGCGGGGCAGGATTGGTGGCTCCGGGCGGCCGATGGGGTCGCAGGGGGCACACGAAGGAACCGCATCACATCGACCTGTTCTACGGCTTTTACGGCATGCCCTCGCCGAACAACCTGAAGGCAGTGGAGCGCTTCAAGGCCAATCGTTTCAGTGTCGTCAGGCCGCCGGACATGGCGATCTTCATCAACGGCCTGCCGGTGGCCACCTTTGACCTGGCCGACAACACCCGGCTCATGGACGAGGCCGACATGGACGCCCACGTCGCCAAGCCCATCGACTTCCCGCGCCTGTCCGCCCTCATCCCGCAGCTACACGGCCAGCGGCGCGACGCCGTGTGCAAGGCGGGGTGAGGGGACGCCCTATCCCAGCACACCCTGCTCCAGTGCCAAAAAGGCGATCCCCAGCCGGCCCACGGCGCGATAGAACACGGCGCTGTCGGCGGTGGTGAGGTCGTCGAAGAAGCGGGACATCCAGGGGGCGATGTGCTGCCGGTGGAAGCGGGCCTGGGTGGCGAGATCGTCGCCGCCCTCGATGAGCTGGGCCATGACTTCGAGCAGGGCGGCGGCGTGGTCCTCGGGGTCGCGGTTGTAGGGCTGGCGCTGGAAGCCGAGGGCGGCGAGGTCGCGGCGCAGGGCGGCCAGGGGCCGCTCCATGAGGTGGCCGGTGAGGTACCAGGAGCCATAGGGCACCAGTTCGCCGCGGCCGAGGCCGATGAACAGGTCGTGGAATTCGTCGTCCACCTGCTCGGCGTTGCGCTGGCGGGCGGCCAGGCCGAGCAGCTGCAGGGCGGTGCCGAGCTCGTCGCCGGGGTGGGCGCGGGTCTCGAGGGCGGCCAAGGCCTGCAGCCGGGCGGCGTCGGGCGGGGAGCGCAGCAGGCCGGCCAGCAGGGCGTAGCC
>JALVPS010000237.1 GCA_027031685.1 Gammaproteobacteria bacterium
TACAACGCCTGCAGGGTCTCGGCGGCGATGGTCCGCAGCCGGTCGGCATTGGCCAGCCGATGCAGCTCATCGTCCAGCCGTTCGATCTCGCCTTCCCGCAGGGCCAGTTCCTCCAGCTCGCCGATCTGGAACTTGAGCAGGTCGATGCGCGCCAGCCGTTCGTCGCTGGCGGTCAGGGCGGCCTGGTAGCGCTCGTTGGCGGCCTGCCAGTGCTGGAAGCGCCTGCGCAGCTCGATCAGGTCACCGGCCAGGCCGCCATGGGCGTCCAGGATGGCGCGCTGCTCGGCGGCCACCAGCAGGGCCTGGTGGTCGTGCTGGCCGTGGATGTTCACCAGCCGGTCGCCCAGCTCGCGCAGGCGCGCCAGGGGCGCCGGCGAGCCGTTGATGTAGGCGCGCGAGCGCCCCTCTCGGGTCACCACGCGGCGCAGGATGCAGGCGGTGTCGTCCAGGTCCAGGTCGTTCTCCTGCAGCCAGGCGGCCACCACCGGGTCCTGCACATCCAGGGTGAGGCTGATCTCGGCCTTGTCGGCGCCGGCGCGCACCAGGTCGCTGTCGGCGCGGTCGCCCAGCGCCAGGCCGATGGCGTCGATCATGATGGACTTGCCGGCGCCGGTCTCGCCGGTGATGACGGTCAGGCCGGGCTGCAGCTCGAGGTCCAGCTCGTCGATGATGGCGAAGTTGCGGATCTGGATGTGGGTCAACATGGCGGATGGGCAGGACTCAGGGATGCTCGCTCCAGCGCAGCTTGCGGCGCAGGATGTCGTAGTAGTCGTAGTCGCGCGGGTGCAGCAGGCGCAGGGGGTGCGGCCCGCGGCGGATGACGATGCGGTCGTCCGGCTCGATGTCCACGTTGGCCTGGCCGTCGAAGGCCACCTGGGCGTGGGTGCGGCTGTGCGGGCAGAGCCGGATGGATACCTCGCTGTCGCCGCCGACGATGATGGGGCGGTTGGACAGGGTGTGCGGGCATACGGGCACCAGCGCCATGGCGTTCAGGGACGGATGCAGGATGGGGCCACCGCAGGACAGAGCATAGGCGGTGGAGCCGGTGGGCGTGCACACCACGATGCCGTCGGCCCGTTGCAGGTGCACGAAATGGCCGTCGATGCGTGTCTCGAACTCGATCATGCGTACCGCGCCGCGAATGTGCAGCACCACGTCGTTGAGGGCATTGCCCTGGCCGGTGCGCTCGCCGTCGCGAAACACCTCACCGTGCAGCAGGGCGCGCCGCTCCTCCAGGTAGTCGCCGGCCAGGATGGCGTCCATCTGGCGCGGGATGTCTTCCGGCGAGACGTCCACCAGAAAGCCCAGGCGGCCGATGTTGACCCCCATCACCGGCACGTCGAACTCGGCCACCGAGCGGGCCGCGTGCAGCAGGGTGCCGTCGCCGCCCACCACCACGATCAGGTCGGCGCGGCGCGCCAGCGCGGTGCGGTCCAGCGTGTCCTCCAGCCGGTAGCCGGCCTGCACCAGGCTGTGGTCCAGGGAGTAGCTCAGGCCGCGCGCCGTCAGGTAGTCCAGCAGGCTGCGCAGGGCGCGCGTGAGCCGCTCGTCGGGGCGTTTGATGATGATGCCGATGTGCGCAAACTGTGCCATGCCGTGGGGTCCGGGAGCGCAGCTGCCCATGATAGCGCAAACCCGTGGCCGTTCCTTGACACCCCCATGCCGGGTTGCAATGCTTGCCCGAAGGTGCCCTGTCACCGAAGTTGCACACACCGACGGCAGTCCATGAACCGCAGATCGACCGACAACGTGGAGCTCTCCGAGCGCGCCCGCCAGCTGCTCAAGGCGCTGATCGAGACGCACATCGCGGAGGGGCAACCGGTCGGATCGAGGACGCTGGCCAAGACCTCGCCGCTGCGCGTCAGCGCCGCCACCATTCGCAACATCATGGCGGACCTGGAGGACCTGGGGCTGATCACCTCGCCGCACACCTCGGCCGGGCGCGTGCCCACCGAGGCCGGCTACCGCTTCTTCATCGACTCCCTGCTGGAGACCCGTCCCCTCACCGAGGAGACCATCGCCTCGCTGGAGTCCGGCCTGCGCAATGTGAGCGACCCGCACACGGCGGTGGAGACCGCCTCCCGCCTGCTGTCGGGGGTCACTCAGCTGGCCGGCATCGTCACCCTGCCGCGGCGGACCTCGGCCCGTCTGGCGCACATCGAATTCATCAAGCTGGACAGCCGCCGCGTGCTGGCGGTGGTGGTGCTGGGTTATGGCGAGGTGCAGAACCGGGTGCTGGTGCTGGAGCGCGACTTCACGCGCGAGGAGCTGCAGCGAGCCGCGCGCTATCTCAACGAGCACTTCGCCGGGCTGAGCTTCGGCGAGGCGCGCGAGCGGCTGCTCAAGGAGCTGGACCAGCTGCGCGCCGACCTGAACAACCGCATGGCGGCCGTGGTGGAGCTGGGCCAGGAGGCCCTGTCGGACGACGAGGAGGAGGATTACGTGCTGGCCGGCGAGACCAACCTCATGGACTACCAGGAGCTGCTGGACGTGGACAAGCTCCGCAGCCTGTTCGAGGTGTTCAATCGCAAACGGGACATCCTGCACATCCTGGACCGCTGCGCCAACGCGCAGGGGGTGCAGATCTTCATCGGACACGAGTCGGGCAACGAGACCCTGGGGGACTGCAGCGTGGTGACCGCCCCCTACGCCGTGGAGGGCAAGGTGATGGGCGTGCTGGGCGTGATCGGCCCCACGCGCATGGCCTATGACCGCGTCATCCCCATTGTCGACGTCACGGCGCGCCTGCTCGGTGCCGCCTTGAATTCCCACTGACCGGCCCCACATCCTTCCTGCCATCGCGGCCCGCCGTGGCGGGCCGCCGTCCAACAGAATACGACTTTCAAACGGAGCCATGTCGATGCAAGACGACGATCGCCTCAATGAAACGGTAGAGGAACCGGAAACCGCACCCGAGGCCGGGGCGGCCGGCGAACAGGGAGAGGCCTCGGCCGCCGCGCCTGAGTCGCCCGAGGAACTGCGCAAGGCGCTGGAGGAGGCGCGCGCCAAGGCGGACGAATACTGGGAGCGCATCCTGCGCCTGCAGGCCGACCTGGAGAACCTGCGCCGGCGCGCCACGCGGGACGTGGAGAACGCCCACAAGTACGGGCTGGACAAGTTCATCGGCGAGCTGCTGCCGGTGAAGGACAGCCTGGAGCTGGGCGTGGCCGCCGCCGAGGCGGAGCACGACACCGACAAGATCCGCGAGGGCGTGGAGCTGACCCTGAAGATGTTCCGCGACGTGCTGGCCAAGCACGGCGTGACCGAGGTGGACCCCCTGGGAGAGAAGTTCGACCCGTCCCTGCATCAGGCCATGAGCATGGTGGAGAACGCCGAGGTGGAGCCCAACACGGTGCTCACCGTGGTGCAGAAGGGTTACCTGCTCAATGGCCGCCTCATCCGGCCGGCCATGGTCATGGTCTCCAAGGCCCCGGAGAGTTGACGGCGGTCACGCGGCGCGGGGTTGATATGTCCGCCGCGCTCCCCCATATCCAGTCCGGCACAGATTTCGGTTTCAACGGTTGACAGTTAAAAAGTTCACGAACGGAGCAAAAACAATGGGAAAGATCATCGGCATTGACCTGGGTACCACCAACTCCTGCGTAGCCGTCATGGAGGGAGACACACCCAAGGTGATCGAAAACAGCGAGGGCGACCGCACCACGCCCTCCATCGTGGCCTTCACCGACGACGGCGAGGTGCTGGTGGGTCAGCCGGCCAAACGGCAGGCGGTCACCAACCCCAAGAACACCCTGTTCGCCATCAAGCGCCTGATCGGCCGCAAGTTCACCGATCCCGAGGTGCAGAAGGACATCGACATGGTGCCCTACAAGATCGTGCCCGCCGACAACGGCGACGCCTGGGTGGAGGTGAACGGCAAGAAGATGTCGCCCCAGGAGATCTCGGCGCGCGTGCTGCAGAAGATGAAGAAGACCGCCGAGGACTATCTCGGCCACGAGGTGAAGGAGGCGGTCATCACGGTGCCGGCCTACTTCAACGACTCGCAGCGTCAGGCCACCAAGGACGCCGGCCGCATCGCCGGACTGGAGGTCAAGCGCATCATCAACGAGCCCACGGCGGCGGCCCTGGCCTACGGTCTGGACCGCGAGGGGGGTGATCGCAAGGTGGCCGTGTACGACCTGGGTGGCGGCACTTTCGACATCTCCATCATCGAGATCGCCGACGTGGAGGGCGAGAAGCAGTTCGAGGTGCTGGCCACCAATGGTGACACCTTCCTGGGCGGCGAGGACTTCGACAAGCGCCTCATCGACTATCTCGCCGACGAATTCAAGAAAGAGCAGGGCGTGGACCTGCGCGGCGATCCCCTGGCCATGCAGCGTCTCAAGGAGGCCGCCGAAAAGGCCAAGATCGAGCTGTCCTCGGCGCAGCAGACGGACGTCAACCTGCCCTACATCACGGCCGACCAGACGGGTCCCAAGCACCTCAACATCAAGGTCACGCGGGCCAAGTTCGAGTCGCTGGTGGAAGACCTCATCGACCGCACCATTGAGCCCTGCAAGGTGGCCCTGAAGGATGCCGGCCTGTCCGTGTCCGACGTCAACGACGTGATCCTGGTGGGCGGCCAGACGCGCATGCCCAAGGTGCAGGAGAAGGTCAAGGCGTTCTTCGGCAAGGATCCGCGCAAGGACGTCAACCCGGACGAGGCCGTGGCCATTGGTGCCGCCATCCAGGGTGGCGTGCTGTCCGGCGAGGTCAAGGACGTGCTGCTGCTGGACGTCACCCCGCTCAGCCTGGGCATCGAGACCATGGGCGGCGTGATGACCAAGCTGATCGAAAAGAACACCACCATCCCGACCAAGGCGTCGCAGATCTTCTCGACGGCGGAGGACAACCAGACCGCGGTTACCGTGCACGTGCTGCAGGGCGAGCGGGAGATGGCCAGCGCCAACAAGTCGCTGGGCCGCTTCGACCTGACCGACATTCCGCCGGCGCCGCGTGGCGTGCCGCAGATCGAGGTCACCTTCGACATCGACGCCAACGGCATCCTGAATGTGTCGGCGAAGGACAAGGCCACCGGCAAGGAGCAGTCCATCGTCATCAAGGCCTCCAGTGGCCTGAGCGAGGAAGAGATCCAGCGCATGATCAAGGACGCCGAGGCCCATGCCGAGGAGGACCGCAAGTTCCACGAGTTGGTGGAGGCGCGCAACCAGGCCGACGCCCTGCTGCACGCCACCGAGAAGGCCCTCGGCGAGCTGGGTGACAAGGTGGATCCGGCCGAGAAGCAGGAGATCGAGGCCGCCATGGCCGCCCTGCGCGAGGCCGTCAAGGGCGACGACAAGGCCGACATCCAGGCCAAGACGCAGCGCCTCACCGAGCTGTCCGGCAAGATCGCCCAGAAGGCCTACGGGGCCGGCGGTGAGGGTGCGGCCGGGGCGGCCGGTGGCGCCGCAGGCGGCGCCGAGGCCGGCGGGGCCGCTGGCGGCCAGGCCGCGGGCGACGAGGACGTGGTCGACGCCGAGTTCGAGGAAGTGGACGACGGCAAGAAGTAAGCGGCGTGCGTTCGTAGCCGACGGCGGTTCCCCGGTGTGGCCGGGGACCGCCTTTTCGCGTTTGTGCGGGACGGGCCGGTCGGCAGGGCAGGGATCCTAACCCATTCGAGGCACCACTATCGACACATGAGCAAGCGGGACTATTACGAGATTCTGGGCGTGTCGCGCACGGTCAGCGAGGCCGAGCTGAAGAAGGCCTACCGGCGCCTGGCCATGAAATACCACCCGGACCGCAATCCGGACGACAAGGAGGCGGAGGAGCGCTTCAAGGAGGTCAAGGAGGCCTACGAGATCCTGTCCGACCCGCAGAAGCGGGCCGCCTACGACCAGTTCGGTCGCGCCGGCGTGGAGGGGGGTATGGGCGGTGCCGAGGGCTTCGGCTTCGGTGGCGCCACCTTCAGCGACATCTTTGGCGATGTGTTCGGCGACATCTTCGGCGGTGGCTCACGCAGCGGGCGGCAACGCGCCTACCGGGGTTCCGATCTGCAGTACAATCTGGACCTGACGCTGGAAGAGGCCGTGTTCGGCGTGGAGAAGGAGCTGGACATCCCCACGCTGGTGACCTGCGAGGTTTGTCACGGCAGTGGCGCGCGGCCCGGCACTTCCCCCACCACCTGTCAGACCTGCCACGGTGCCGGTCAGGTGCGCATCCAGCAGGGCTTCTTCTCCGTGCAGCAGACCTGTCCCACCTGCCGCGGCGCGGGCACGGTGATCGCCGAGCCCTGCACGCGCTGCCACGGCGAGGGGCGGGTGCGCGAGCACAAGCGCCTCAAGGTGAAGATCCCGGCCGGGGTGGACACCGGTGACCGCATCCGCCTGGCCGGCGAGGGCGAGGCGGGCGTCAACGGCGGCCCGCCCGGAGACCTGTTCGTGCAGGTGCGGGTATTGCCACACCAGATCTTCGAGCGCGACGGGGCCGACCTGTACTGCGACGTGCCGGTGAGCTTCGCCACGGTCGCCCTGGGTGGCGAGCTGGAGGTGCCCACCCTGGACGGCAAGCTGCTGCTCAAGGTGCCGCCGGGAACACAGACCGGCAAGCTGTTCCGTATGCGCGGCAAGGGCGTCAAGCCGGTGCGTGGCGGCCCGCCGGGCGACCTGTTCTGCCGCATCGTGGTGGAGACGCCGGTCAATCTCACCAAGGAGCAGAAGACCCTGCTGCGCGCCTTCGCCGACAGCCTGGCCAAGAGTGACAAGCAGCACAGCCCGCAGGAGCACGGCTGGCTGGACGGTGTGAAGGGCTTTTTCGACGACCTGAAATCCCGCTTCAAGCAGGCGGGCTGAGGAGGATGCCATGATCCGCGTGGGGATCGCCGGGGCGGCCGGCCGCATGGGCCGCACCCTGGTCCGGGCCGTGCACGAGGCCGACGACATGCAGGTGAGCGCCGCCACCGAATACGCCCAGAGCGGGCTGCTGGGGGCGGACGTGGGCGAGGTGGCCGGCATCGGCAAGATGGGCCTGCCCATCGTCGCCTCGCTGGAGGAGGCGCCCGATTTCGATGTGCTCATCGACTTCACCCGCCCCGAGGCCACGCTCGCCCACCTCGACTTCTGCCGCACCCATGAGCGGCGCATGGTGATCGGCACCACCGGCCTGGACGAGGCAGGCGTGGGGCGCATCCGTGACGCGGCGGCGCAGATCGGCATCGTGTTCGCGCCCAATATGAGCGTGGGTGTCAACCTGTGCTTCAAGCTGCTGGAGATCGCCGCCCGCGTGCTGGGTGCCGACAGCGACATCGAGATCATCGAGGCCCACCACCGCCACAAGGTGGACGCCCCCTCCGGCACGGCCCTGCGCATGGGCGAGATCGTGGCCGACACGCTGGGACGCGACCTGGCCGAGGTGGCGGTGTACGGCCGCCACGGACACACCGGGCCGCGCCGGCGCGAGACCATCGGCTTCGAGACCATCCGCGCCGGCGACATCGTGGGCGAGCACACGGTCATGTTCGCCGCCGAGGGCGAGCGGGTGGAGATCACCCACAAGGCCTCCAGCCGCATGACCTTCGCCGGCGGGGCAGTGCGCGCTGCGCGCTGGCTCATGGAGCGGAGACAGGGCCTGTTCGACATGCAGGACGTGCTCGGCCTGCGCGACTGAGTGCCGCCCGACGCCGATTGCGGCCCCCCGGCGGGGTCTGCTAGAGTCGCCAGCCCCGCGCCGTGGCGCGGTGCCATCCCGTTTCCATCGCACGAGGCCCCATAACATGCCGGTTATCACGCTGCCCGACGGCACTCGGCGCGAGTACGAGCAGCCCGTCACCATCGAGCAGATCGCCATGGACATCGGTCCCGGGCTGGCCCGCGCCGCCCTGGCCGGCAAGGTGGACGGCAAGCCGGTGGACCTGAGCCATGTGGTGGGCCACGACGCCCAGGTGAGCATCATCACTCCCCGCGACGAGGAGGGGCTGGAGATCATCCGCCACTCCACGGCCCACCTGCTGGCACAGGCCGTCAAGGACCTCTACCCCGGCGCCCAGGTGACCATCGGACCGGTCATCGAGGACGGCTTCTACTACGATTTCGCCTACGAACGGCCCTTCACGCCGGAGGATCTGGAGAAGATCGAGCGGCGCATGAAGGAGCTGGTCAAGGCCGACATTCCCATTGAGCGGCGCGTCATGCCGCGCGACGAGGCCATCGAGTTCTTCCGCCGCATGGGCGAGGACTACAAGGCCGAGATCATCGCCTCCATTCCCGAGGACGAACCCATCTCCCTGTACGCCCAGGACGGCTTCGTCGACCTGTGCCGTGGCCCGCACGTGCCCAGCACCGGCAAGCTGGGCGCCTTCAAGCTGACCAAGGTGGCCGGCGCCTACTGGCGCGGCGACCCCAACAACGAGATGCTGCAACGCATCTACGGCACGGCCTGGGCCGACAAGAAGCAGCTCAAGGCCTATCTGCACCGGCTGGAGGAGGCGGAGAAGCGCGATCACCGGCGCATCGGCCGCCAGCTGGACCTGTTCCACATGCAGGAGGAGGCGCCGGGCATGGTGTTCTGGCACCCGCCCGGCTGGACCGTCTATCAGACCGTGCAGCAGTACATGCGCGACCGGCAGCGCGCCCACGGCTACCAGGAGATCAACACGCCGCAGATTGTCGATCTCTCCCTGTGGGAGAAGTCGGGTCACGCCGCCAAGTTTGCCGACGACATGTTCATGGTGGAGTCGGAGGGGCGCCAGTTCGCCATCAAGCCCATGAACTGCCCCTGCCACATTCAGGTGTTCAACCAGGGCATCCGCAGCTACCGCGACCTGCCCCTGCGCCTGGCCGAGTTCGGCTCCTGCCACCGCAACGAGCTGTCCGGCGCCCTGCATGGCCTCATGCGCGTGCGCGGCTTCACCCAGGACGACGCGCACATCTTCTGTACCGAGGACCAGATCCAGTCGGAGGTGAGTGCCTTCATCGACTTCCTGCACGAGGTGTACGCGGACTTCGGCTTCACTGAGGTGATCTACCGCCTGTCCACGCGCCCCGAGCAGCGGGTGGGCAGCGACGAGGTGTGGGACAAGGCCGAGCAGGCCCTGGCCCGGGCGCTGGACGACAAGGACCTGCCGTGGGAGGAGCTGCCGGGCGAGGGCGCCTTCTACGGGCCCAAGATCGAGTTCTCCCTCAAGGACTGCATCGGCCGCGTGTGGCAGTGCGGCACCATCCAGGTGGACTTCTCCATGCCCGGCCGGCTCGGCGCCCACTATGTGGCCGAGGACGGCTCGCGCCAGACGCCGGTCATGCTGCACCGTGCCATCCTCGGTTCCTTCGAGCGCTTCATCGGCATCCTCATCGAGCATTACGCTGGCAAGTTCCCGCTGTGGCTGGCGCCCACCCAGGCGGTGGTGCTCAATATCACCGATCGCCAGGCCGAATACGCCCGCCAGGTGGAAAACGCCTTGCGGGAAAAGGGCTTCCGGGTCTCTTCCGACTTGAGAAACGAGAAGATTGGTTTTAAGATCCGCGAGCACACGTTGCAGCGCGTTCCGTACCTGCTCATCGTGGGCGACAAAGAACAATCATCTGCCAAGGTGGCCGTGCGTACGCGATCCGGCGAGGACCTGGGCGCCATGTCCCCCGACGAGGTGGCGGCGCGCATGCAGTCCGAGATCGCAAGCCGCGGCCGTACTTGATTTTGGAGGGCTGAAGTATCAGCGCAGTCAAAAAGCACCGGATCAACGACGAAATCAGAGCGCCGCAGGTCCGGCTGATCGATCAGGAAGGCGAGAATCGCGGGATCGTCCCGCTGGAAGAGGCGAGGGAACAGGCTGAAGAACTGGGTCTGGATCTGGTGGAGATCGTGCCCACCGCCGATCCACCGGTCTGCCGTATCATGGATTACGGCAAATTCCGCTTCGAGGAGAACAAGAAGATCCAGGCCGCCCGCAAGAAGCAGAAACAGGTACAGGTCAAGGAGGTCAAGTTCCGACCTTCCACGGATGAGGGAGACTACCAGGTCAAGCTTCGCAACCTGACCCGCTTCCTGAGCGAGGGCAACAAGGGCAAGGTGACCATCCGCTACCGCGGGCGGGAGATGGCACACCGCGAGCTGGGGGCCGATCTGCTCAAGCGGATAGAGAACGACCTGGCGGATATCGCCATGGTCGAGCAGCGGCCCAAGATGGAGGGCCGCCAGATGGTGATGGTGCTGGCGCCGAAAAGGAAATAGCCGGCACCGCAACGCGTGACACGAGCGGAACCGCAGGCGCCTCGCTTGCGGTTTCGGTGTTTTCGGCCGGCGGAATCCGTTCCGCCGTTTGTTCATTGTGTGGAGTCGACCATGCCCAAGGTGAAGACCAATCGTGGCGCCGCCAAACGCTTTCGCCGGACCGCTTCGGGATACAAGCGCCGGCAGGGCTTTCGCAGCCACATCCTGACCAAGAAGAGCAGCAAGCGGAAGCGCCAGCTGCGTCGCCCGGCCTACATCGCCGCCTGTGACGTGGCCGAGGTGAAGCAGCTGTTGCCCTACAGCTAGCGAACAGAGGACGAGTAAACCATGCCTAGAGTCAAAAGAGGTGTTACCGCCCGCGCCCGGCACAAGAAGGTTCTAAAAAAGGCCAAGGGTTACTATGGTGCCCGCAGCCGTGTGTTTCGGGTCGCCAAACAGGCAGTTACCAGAGCCGGCCAGTATGCCTACCGCGACCGGCGCCAGCGCAAGCGGCAGTTCCGCAGCCTGTGGATCGCCCGCATCAACGCCGCGGCCCGTGCCCACGGCCTGTCCTACAGCCGCCTGATCGACGGGCTGCACAAGGCCGACATCCAGATCGACCGCAAGGTGCTGGCCGATCTGGCGGTGCACGATCCGGACGCCTTCGGCAAGATCGCCGAGCAGGCCAAGGGCGCGCTTTCCAACTGAGCGGGCAGGCCGCTGCCGGCCTTCGTCAACCATGCAAGGGAAAGGCGTTCGCCTTTCCCTTTTTTGATTCCGGCCCCGGCCTGCCACGGCGGGGCCCACCGTTCGGGGGAGAACTCGACCATGGCTGAGAGCTTGCAGGACATCGTCGCCGCCGCAGAGCGGGAGATCGACGCGGCCGGGGACCTGGCGGCGCTGGAGGCGCTGCGCGTGCGCTACCTGGGCAAGAAGGGCGTGCTCACCCAGCGTCTCAAGACCCTGGGCCAGCTGCCACCGGCGGAGCGCCCGCAGGCGGGGCAGGAGATCAACCGGGCCAAGCAGGCCCTGGCCGAGCGGCTGCAGGCGCGCCGCGCGGCGCTGGAGGTGGCCGCCCGCGAGGCGCGCCTGGCGCGCGAGCGGGTGGACGTGACCCTGCCGGGCCGTCGCCGCGCCAGCGGCGGGCTGCACCCGGTGACGCGGACCATCGACCGCATCGTCGATCTGTTCGCCGAGGTGGGCTTCGAGGTGCGCGAGGGGCCGGAGATCGAGGACGAATACCACAACTTCGAGGCCCTCAACATCCCGGCCCACCACCCGGCGCGGGCCATGCACGACACCTTCTACTTCCCCGACGGCCGCCTGCTGCGCACCCACACCTCGCCGGTGCAGGTGCGCGTCATGAGCGAGGAGCGGCCGCCGCTGCGCATCATCGCCCCGGGGCGGGTCTATCGCTGCGACTCCGATCTCACGCACACGCCCATGTTCCACCAGGTGGAGGGGCTGCTGGTGGACACCGACGTCTCCTTCGCCCATCTCAAGGGGGTGCTGGACCAGTTCCTGCGCGCCTTCTTCGAGGTGGACGAGCTGCCCACCCGCTTCCGCCCGTCCTATTTCCCCTTCACCGAGCCCTCCGCCGAGGTGGACATCGGCTGCGTCATCTGCGGCGGGGAGGGTTGCCGGGTGTGCAGCCAGAGCGGCTGGATCGAGGTCATGGGCTGCGGCATGGTGCACCCGGCGGTGTTCGAGCACGTGGGCATCGACACCGAGCGCTACACCGGCTACGCCTTTGGCCTGGGGGTGGAGCGGCTGGCCATGTTGCGCTATGGCGTCAATGACTTGCGGATATTTTTTGAGAACGATTTGAGGTTTCTCAAGCAGTTCGCGTAAAGGTCTGGCACGGGCGAGAAAACACTTCACATACAGGACGCAAGGCCATGAAATTTTCGGAATCCTGGTTGCGGGAGTTCATCGATACACGGCTCGATGCGCGGGGCATCGGCGAGCGGCTCACCATGGCCGGCCTGGAGCTGGACGGCATGGCGCCGGCGGCGCCGCCCTTCCACGGCGTGGTGGTGGCGCGCATTGCCGCCATCGCCCCCCATCCGGACGCCGACCGGCTGCGCGTGTGCCAGGTGGACGACGGCAGCGGCGAACTGCTGCAGGTGGTGTGCGGCGCGCCCAACGCCCGCGCCGGCCTGGTCACCGCCCTGGCGCGGGTGGGCGCCGAGCTGCCGGGCGGCATGCGCATCCGCCGCGCCAAGCTGCGCGGCGTGGCCTCGGCCGGCATGCTGTGCTCGGCCGCCGAGCTGGGGCTGGCGGAGAGCGCCGAGGGCATCATGGAGCTGCCTGAGGACGCGCCCGTGGGGGAGGACCTGCGCCGCTACCTGGACCTGGACGACAGGGTGCTGGAGGTGGACCTCACCCCCAACCGGGCCGACTGCCTGTCGGTGCGCGGCATCGCCCGCGAGCTGGGCGTGCTCACCGACGAGCCGGTGCGCCTGGACGACCCGCCACCGGTGGCGGCGCAGAGCGACGAGCGCTGGCCCGTGCAGGTGGCGGCCCCGGCCGACTGCCCGCGCTACGTCTCGCGCGTCATCCGCGGCATCGACCCGGCCGCGCGCACCCCGCTGTGGATGCAGGAGCGGCTGCGCCGCTGCGGCGTGCGGCCCCTGCACCCGGTGGTGGACGTGACCAACTACGTGCTGCTGGAGATGGGCCAGCCCATGCACGCCATCGCGGGCGCGGCGCACCTCCAGCCGCTCGGCCAGCCGCGCCGCGCCCGCGATGGCGAGCGGCTGGTGCTGCTGGACGGCAAGGAGATCACCCTGGACGGCGACACCCTGGTCATCGCCGACGCCGAGGGCCCGGTGGCCCTGGCCGGCATCCTGGGCGGCCAGCGCAGCGCGGTGGGCGAGGACACCCGCGACATCGTGCTGGAGAGCGCCTTCTTCCGCCCCGAGGTCATCGCCGGCAAGGCGCGCGCCTACGGGCTGCACACCGAGTCGTCGCACCGCTTCGAGCGCGGTGTGGACTTCGCCCTGCAGGCGCGCGCCATGGAGCGGGCCACCGACCTGATCCTCTCCCTGTGCGGCGGCGAGCCGGGCCCGGTGGTGGCCCAGGTGGCCGCCGAGCAGCTGCCCGAGCTGCCGTGGATCACCCTGCGCCGGGCGCGCATCGGGCGTCTGCTGGGCATCGACCTGGCGGACGACGAGGTGGCGCGCATCCTGCGCGGGCTGGGCTGCCAGGTGGAGGCCGGCGAGCACGGCTGGCGCGTGCGGCCGCCCAGCTACCGCTTCGACCTGCGCCTGGAGGCCGACCTCATCGAGGAGCTGGCGCGCATCCACGGCTACCAGCACATCCCCGCCGAGTCGCGCGCCTGGGAGGCCACCATCCGGCCGCGCCCCGAGGCCCGCGTCGATGCCCGCCGCCTGCGCTGCCGTCTCAACGAGCTGGGCTACCAGGAGGTGATCACCTTCAGTTTCGTGAGCCAGGCGCTGCAGGCCCGCCTCGACCCGGAGCGCGAGCCGCTGGCCCTGCTCAACCCCATCTCCTCCGACATGGGCGTCATGCGCACCACGCTGTGGGCCGGGCTGCTGGACGTGGTGGGCCACAACCAGCGCCGCCAGCAGCCGGACCAGCGCCTGTTCGAGCAGGGCCTGGTGTTCCTGCCCGGCGAGCAGGCGGGGCAGACGCGCCAGGTGGAGCACCTGGCCGGCGCCATCACTGGCCAGGCCGCGCCGGTCCAGTGGGCGCAGCCGACCCGCACGGTGGACTTCTACGACCTGAAAGGCGACGTGGAGGCCCTGCTGGCCCTCACCGGCACGCCCGGGGCGTTCCACTTCGAGCCGGCCGAGCACCCGGCCCTGCATCCGGGGCAGGCGGCGCGCCTGTTGCGCGACGGGCGGCCCGTGGGCTGGCTGGGCGCCCTGCACCCGGTCGTGCAGGAGGCGCTGGACCTGGAGCACCCCGTGTTCCTGTTCGAGCTGGAGCGGGCCGCCCTCGAGCAGGGGCGGGTGCCCCGCTTCATACCCCTGAGCAAGTTCCCTGCCGTGCGCCGCGACCTGGCCCTGGTGGTGGATGAAAATGTGAGCTGGGCCGAGATTTCGCAAGTGATCACCGAATTGGGCGAGGAACGTATTCGCGACTTCCAGGTTTTTGATGTATACACGGGGAAGGGCGTAGCATCTGGTCGAAAAAGCCTCGCTTTGAGCTTGATTTTACAGGACTTCTCCCGCACTCTAGAAGACGGGCAGGTGGAGGGCGTCATCGCCCGGGTCCTGGAGGCACTACAATCCCGAGTCGGGGCGGCATTAAGGGCATAACCATGGCATTGACCAAGGCGGATCTGGCCGAAAGGCTGTACGAGGAACTGGGGCTCAACAAGCGGGAGGCCAAGGAAATGGTAGAGCTGTTCTTCGAGGAGATTCGCCATGCCCTGGAGAGCGGCCACAACGTCAAGCTCTCCGGATTCGGCAATTTCATCCTGCGGGACAAGAACCAGCGGCCGGGCAGGAATCCCAAGACCGGAGAGGAGATCCCCATCACTGCGCGACGCGTGGTGACCTTCCGGCCGGGACAGAAACTGAAGGCGAGGGTAGAGGCATATGCTGGAAGCGGGAAACAATAACCAACTGCCGGCCATTCCCGGCAAGCGCTATTTCACCATCGGGGAGGTGAGCGAGCTGTGCGGCGTCAAGCCCCACGTGCTGCGCTACTGGGAGCAGGAATTTCCCAGCCTGAAACCCGTCAAGCGGCGCGGCAACCGGCGCTACTACCAGCGGGAGGATGTGTTGCTCATCCGCAAGATCCGCAGCCTGCTCTACGAGCATGGCTACACCATCGGTGGCGCGCGCCAGAAGCTGGCCAGCCAGGACGATCCCACCGCAGAGGGGCCGAACCAGCAACTCATCCGCGAGCTGCGCG
>JALVPS010000238.1 GCA_027031685.1 Gammaproteobacteria bacterium
TCCGGGTGGGCGTTGACCTGCGCGGCCACCTGGTCGAAACGGTCCGCCGGCACCTGCATGGCGCACAGGCAGAAGGCCCCGCCCATGCGCTCGATGTTGTACAGCGGCCCGAAGCGGGTCAGCGTGCCGTCCGCCAGCAGCGCGCCGATGCGCTTGATGAGGGTGGCCTCGTCGATGCCCAGCCGCGCCGCTGCCTCGGCATAGGGCCGCTCGCCCAGGGGGAAGCCCCCCTGCAGGGCGTTGACGATGCGCCGCTCGAGGGCGTTCACCGGCCGGACCCGTACACATAGCGCGCGCCGCGTTGGCGGAAGCGGCGTCCGCTGAACAGCACCTCGCGCGGGTAGGCGGTCAGGCCCAGCTCGCGCGCCAGTTCGTCGATGCGGCGCCGCACGCTGGCCTCGTCGCGGCCGTGGATCATGGAGAACAGGTTGTAGCGCCACAGCGGCAGGCGGCGCGGGCGGCGGTAGCACAGCGTGACGCACTCGGCCTCGCCCAGGCGGCGGCCCACGTCGTCCACGACCTCGTCCGGGATGTCCCACACCACCATGGCGTTGGCCGTGTAGCCCAGCTCGTGGTGGCGCACCACGATGCCCATGCGCTTGATGTGGCCGGCAGCCTGCAGGCGGGCCACGGTGTCGATGACCGTCTGCTCGTCCAGCCCCAGGCGGCGGCCGATCTCGGCATAGGGCCGGTGGCACAGCGGCAGGCCGTCCTGGATGGCGGCCACCACGCGCCGTTCGACGTCGCTCAGCACCACAGCGGAAACCCCAGGTCGATGTGATAGTCCTGCTCCAGCGGCAGGTCCAGCACGGGCAGGCCCGTGCGCTCGCGCAGCTCGGCCAGCACGGTGTCGATGCGCGCGCGGTCCGGCGCGGTGAGCACGAACCACAGATTGAACTCGTGGTGCCGCTCGTAGTTGTGGTTCACCTCCGGGTAGCCGTTCACCAGCTCGGCCACCTCGGCCAGCCGCTCGGGCGGCACGCGCATGGCGGCCAGCGTGCTGCTGCCCAGCCGGCGCGGCCGGAACACCGGGCCGACCCGGCTCACCACCCCGGCCGCCTGCAGTTCGGCCAGGCAGTCCAGCACCGCCTGCTCGCTCATGCCCAGCCGCTCGGCCATGTCGCGGTAGGGGGTGGGGGAGAGGGGCAGGTCGCGCTGGTAGGCGTTCAGCAGGCGGCGCTGCTCCGCCGTCAGGCTGTGCGGCGCGGGACGGCGCCCCCTTGGCTTCAGGCTGGCAGGTGCCATGCGCGGGCCTCCTCCAGCAGCAGTTCCTCGGCCGGTCGCTCGTCCTGGGCCTCGGCCAAGGCCACCACCGAGCCGATGACGATGAGGGTGGGCGAGCGGAAACGCAGCCGGCGCGCGGCCGTCGCCAAGTTGTCCAAGCGCGTGATGTGGCTGCGCTGGCCGGGCTGGCTGACGCGCTCCAGCAGGGCCGCCGGCGTGCTGCCGGGCAGGCCAGCGGCCAGCAGCCGCGCGCTCACCTGCGGCAGGGTGCCCAGACCCATGTAGATGACGAGCGTGCCCCCCAGCCGCGCCAGGGCCTCCCAGTCGATGCGCTCCTCGCCGTCGGCGCGGGCGTGACCGGTGAGAAAGGTGACGTGCTGGGTGTGGT
>JALVPS010000239.1 GCA_027031685.1 Gammaproteobacteria bacterium
CCGCCCGTGCCCTGCGCGACCTGGCCCCCTGGGGGCAGGGCTTCCCCGAGCCCCTGTTCGACGGCTGGTTCCGCCTGCTCGACCAGCGCGTGCTGCAGGAGCGCCACCTGCGCCTGCAGCTCGCCCCCCGCGACGCCCCCGACCGCCGCCTGTCCGCCATCTGCTTCAATGCCGATCTGGCCGCCTGGCCGGCCCCCGGCGCCCTCGTGCAGCTCGCCTACCACCTGGACGTCAACTGGTGGCGCGACAGCGAATCGCTGCAGCTGCGGGTGGCGCACCTGCTCGACACCCGGCCCGCCTGAGCGGCCGCCCCTTCCCCAGCCGACGAACTGCATTTGACAGCCGACGGGATCGGTGGTTGGATGGCGCGCGTTCGTGACCGCGGTCACGAACCGAGTGCTTCAGGTGTCCCGACGGCGTCCGCCCGAGGGATGAAACGGGAAGCCGGTGCGCGCCCCGCAAGGCGCAAGTCCGGCGCTGCCCCCGCAACGGTAGGTGGGTGAAGGCGGATCACACGGCCACTGCGTCGCACGACGCGGGAAGGCGATCCGTCCGGCCGATGGCCAGCCCACGAGCCCGGAGACCGGCCTGGAGCCGCTGGACGGCATCGCGGAGGGCGATGCGCGGCAGACGGGTCTCGCCCCTCGTTTTCCGTGTGCTCCTGCTTGCGGCCCTCCCGCTGCCCCGTGCCAACGCCATGGGCGCGTGCGGGTGAGCGCGCGCCGGGAAGGAGACGACATGCAATATCCCACCCTGCTGGCCAGCCTGCTGGCCACTGCGGTCCTGCCTGCCGTGCAGGCCGCCGACACCCTGTCCCCCATCGTGGTCACCGCCACCCGCACGGCGCGCAGCGCCGATGCCACGCTGGCCCCGGTGACCGTCATCACCCGCGCCGACATCGAGCGCCTGCAGGCTGCCTCGGTGCCCGAGCTGCTGGCCGGCACGCCGGGCCTGGCCATCGCCAACAACGGCGGGCCTGGCAAGGCCACCGCGCTGTTCCTGCGCGGCACCGAGTCCGACCACGTGCTGGTGCTGGTGGACGGCGTGAAGATCGGCTCGGCCACCCTGGGCACCGCTGCCCTAGAGCACATCCCCGTGGACGCCATCGAGCGCATCGAGATCGTGCGCGGGCCGCGCGCCAGCCTGTACGGCTCGGAGGCCATCGGCGGCGTCGTCCAGATCTTCACCCGCAAGGGCGGCGGCGCGCCGCGCGTCCACGGCCGCCTCACCGCCGGCAGCTACGGCACCACCGGGGGCGGCGCCGGCCTCAGCGGCGGCGGGCAGAACGGCTGGTTCGCCTTGGACGTGAGCGCCCGCCACACGGACGGCTTCAACGCCTGCGACCCAGCCGCGGCCAGCGCCTTCGCCGGCTGCTTCACCAGCGAGCCGGACCGCGACGGCTACCGCAACCAGGCCGGCTCCCTGCGCGCCGGCTACCGCTTCGGCAACGGCCTGAGCGTGGATGTGCACGGCCTGCTGACCAGCGGCAAGGTGTTCTACGACGGCGGCTTCACCAACGAGAGCGAGCCCTTCCAGCGCGAGCTGGGCGCCCGCCTGCGCTGGGACGTCGGCGAGACCTGGGGCCTCAGCCTGAGCGCCGGGCGCAGCACGGACGTGTCCGAGGACGCCAAGGACGGCACCCCCGTGAGCCGCTTCCAGACCGACCGCGACAGCGCCGGCCTGCAGCTGGACTGGGCGCCCGGCGACGCGCACATGATCACCCTCGGCGCCGACTACCTGAACGACCAGGTGAGTGGCACCACCGCCTACGCCGTGGATGAGCGCGACGACAAGGGCGTGTTCGTGCAGTACCAGGGGCGCATCGGCCGTCACGACCTGTCCCTGCGCCTGCGCCGCGACGACAACGAGCAGTTCGGCAATCACACCACCGGCGGCCTCAGCGTGGGGCACGATTTCGCCGGCCACCTGCGCCTGGTGGCCAGCTACGGCAAGGCCTTCAAGGCGCCCACCTTCAACGAGCTGTACTACCCCGGCTTCGGCAACGACCAGCTGCGCCCGGAGACCTCGGAGAGCGTGGAGCTGGGCCTGCGCGGCCGCCCCGCCTGGGGGCGCTGGGCCGTGAGCCTGTACCAGACGCGCATCGACGACCTCATCGCCTTCGATGCCACCACCTTCGCGCCGGCCAATATCGACGAGGCGCGCATCCGCGGGCTGGAGGGCGAGCTGGCCGGGCGCCTGGCGGGCTGGGACCTGCAGGCGGCCCTTACCCTGCTGCGGCCGGAGAACCGCGGCAGCGGCGTCAACCGCGGCAACACCCTGCCGCGCCGCGCCCGCGCCACCCTGCGCCTGGACGCCGACCGGCAGTGGGGCCGCTGGCGCCTGGGCGGCACCGTGCTGCGCGTGGGCAAGCGCTACGACGACCTGGCCAACAGTCGTGAGCTGGACCCCTACACCCGCGTGGACCTGCGCGCCGCGCTGGACCTGGGCGGGCACTGGTCGCTGCAGCTCAAGGGCGAGAACGTGTTCGACGCCGACTACCAGACAGCGGCCTTCTACAACCAGCCGGGGGCCAGCGCCTACGTGACGCTGCGCTACGGGCAGTGAGGGCCGCCGCCGTGCCGCGCGCCGAGCTGGTCATCGGCCTGGCCCTGGCCGGGCTGATGACCCTCACCCGCAGCCACCACTTCGCCTCCGCGCTGCACCTGCCCGACGCCTCCTGGGCGGTGTTCTTCCTGGCCGGCGCGTATCTGCGTCCGGCCTGGGCGCTGCCCGCCTTGCTGGCCCTGGCGGCGGGGGTGGACCTTGCGGCCATCCGCTTCGGCGGCGTGGCCGGGTCCTGCCTCTCGCCGGCCTACGTGCTGCTGGCCCCGGCCTACGGCGCCCTGTGGCTGGCCGGGCGCTGGTACGCCCGCCGCCATCGCCTGGCGTGGTCCACCCTGGGCCCGCTCGGCCTGGCCGTGACCGCCGGCACCCTGGCCTGCGAGCTGCTCTCCAGCGGCGGCTTCTACTTCCTGTCCGGTCGCTTCGCGGAGACCGGCCTGGCCGAGTTCGCCGCCCGCCTGCTGCGCTACTTCCCGGCCGATCTGCAGGCGGTGGCCTTCTACGTCGGCCTGGCCGCCGTTCTGCACCTCGTCCTGGCCCTGGCGCGCGGGGCGGGGCGGGCCGCGGCGCCCGGCCGGGGCTGACATGGCTGGGCCAGGCGCCAGCGGCCGATGAGCGGCACCCTGCACTTCCTGCCCGCGCCCGGCGCCGACGCCCTGCCGCGCCGCATCGTCTGTCTCACCGAGGAGACCACCGAGACCCTCTACCTGCTGGGCCAGCAGGCGCGCATCGTAGGCATCTCCGGCTTCACCGTGCGCCCGCCCGAGGCGCGCCGCGACAAGCCGCGCGTGTCCGCCTTCACCCACGCCAACATCGACCGCATCCTGGCCCTGGCCCCCGACCTGGTGCTGGCCTTCTCCGACCTGCAGGCGGACATCGCCGCCCAGCTGGTGCGCGCCGGCGTCGCCGTGCACGTCTTCAACCAGCGCGACCTGGCCGGCATCCGGCGCATGATCCTGCTGCTGGGGGCCATGGTGGGGGCCGGTCACGCCGCCCTGCGGCTGGTGGAGCGGCTGTGGGCGGGGCTGGCGGAGATCGAGCGGGCGGCGCGCGACTTCCGCCAGCGGCCCTGTGTGTACTTCGAGGAGTGGGACGAGCCGCTCATCAGCGGCATCGGCTGGGTGTCGGAGCTGATCGGCCTGGCCGGCGGGCGTGACTGCTTCGCCGAGCTGGCCGCCGCCCCCGACGCGCGCAGCCGCATCATCGCCGACCCGCAGGAGGTGGTGCGCCGCCGGCCGGACATCATCATCGGTTCCTGGTGCGGCAAGCGCTTCCGGCCCGAGCGCGTGGCCGCCCGCCCCGGGTGGGAGACCATCCCCGCCGTGGCCGACGGCCACCTCTACGAGATCAAGTCCGCCCTCATCCTGCAGCCCGGCCCGGCGGCGCTCACCGACGGCGTGCGTGCCCTGCACGACATCATCGCCGGGTGGGTGGCGCAGCATGCCTGAAGTCGGTCCCACGGACATTGAGCCGACCGGCACCGAATGGCCGGATGGATGGCAGAGCCCTTTGTCTGGCCCCGGGTGTGAGAAGGACTCACCGGCCGGCGTCTTGAATTTATCATAGGTTGATTTTCTCGTCAGGGCGCTGTGCTAGCATTGAATTCCGATAGCGATTCGGCAGGACTTTCGTGGAAAAGGGAATTTTTCCAATGATTAGCTATTCCATCGGGGGAGGATTGTTCACCATGTCCAGAAAGCCCACGTTTTCATCCAGCACTGTTCCGTTTTCATTCCTGTTGCTCAGCATTTTCTTTGTCCTTGTGTCCGTTTCGGTCGCACGGGCTATGGACGGCAAGGTCGATGTGCCTGTTCCGTCGGCGCCGCACGAGGTGTCGTCGAAGCTCTGTGGCGAATGCCATCAAGAGATATACAAGGAGTGGGCCAGCTCCATGCATGCTAGGAGCACCGCGCTGGACGATCCTATTCACGGCGCCTTCTACCGCAAGGTCATGGGTGATCCGACCAAGGAGGGCGTGACCTCGAAGAAGGGCAAATACCCGGTCTGTCTGCGTTGCCACGCGCCCAACGCCGCCATCAGAAAGACCACCAAGCTGGACGCCAAGCCGGCCTTCAGGGAAGGGGTCAACTGCGTTTTCTGTCATACGATCACCGCTTTCAAGGGGACGGAGAAGCCGGACGGAAAGTTGAGGCTGGGACAGGCGGCCTATGAGGTGTCGAAGACGGCGCTGCAGGCACCCTCGGGCAGGAATTATTCGACATTGCCGGAGAGTGAGGACGAAACCCCGGTCTCCAAGCCGTTCCATCCCTTCCCGATGGAAGGTGGCAGCGCCATCGTCTTCAGGACCAATGCGGTTTGTATGGGCTGTCACGATCGGCGCAAGAACTTTCATGGCGTGCCGCTTTGTGCGACCGGTGACGAAATCAAGGAGAGCAATTCGCAGGTGACGTGCCAGTCTTGCCACATGCCGATGGTCGATGGACATGCCAGCCATTCCATGGCTGGGGGACACGATGGCAATATGGTGCGACGGGCCATTGCCGTGGAACTCGATGTCCGGGATGCGGGCGACAACCTCAGCGCGGAGGTCCGGGTCAGAAACCTGTTGCCGCACAAGTTTCCCACCGGCGCGCCGTTCCGCGTCGCCTACCTGAAACTGGCCGCTTATGATGCCGATGGCAAGTTGCTGTGGCAGAACTTCAAGACCCACCCGCTGAAAGACGACAGCCAGGCCGCGTTGGTCTACACGCTGGGAGACAAGTCGGGAAAACCGACCATGCCGCCGAAGGCCACGCAAGTGCTTGGCGACAGTCGCCTCAAGCCCCATGAGGTACGTCGCCTCGAGTACGCCATCCCCAAGGCAGGCGTGAAGGTCGTCAAGGCGGAGGTCTTCTACAACCTGCTGTTGCCGAAGCTGAACAAGAAGCTGGACAAGGTGCTGACACCCGAGCTGAAAGCGCCGACGCTGGCGGCAACGGCCGAAGTCCGTCTTTGAGTGCCCCGCGTTGCCGGACGGGGACCCCGTCCGGCAACGCCCATCGCCATGGTCTCTTCGAACCCGGCGGTCAGTAAGGGGAGGTGTCCAGTAGATCGTCAGGGATCCGGCTGATCCTGCCATCTGCCGCGTCATCGACGCGGCGCCTTCTCTGCGCGATCTCCTTCATGGCCGCGGCAGCGGCCCGCGAGGAAACAGATTGTGGGACACCGAAACTGGCGATGGCCGCCTCCATCTGTTCGGCAGTCACGGGCTTGGGTGGTGGTTGCCCGCCCGCACCGGTCGCGGGGGTGACAATGATTCCGGTCAGCAAGACGAGCGGGGCAATTTGCTTCAGCATGGGAACCTCTCCATAGGCAAAGAAATATGAAATTGGTTCTGGTCCGGCCGCCCGCCGCCAGGCGACGAGGCCGGAGCGGTTGCATGCAGCGCAGTGGTCCGCCAATCACGTTGACTGTGGTTGCGTGATGCCATGTCTGCCTCGGTTGGGCGTCTTCCAGAGTGGATGATGCATATCCCATGAATGTGTGCCATGACTTTTATCGGCAAGACCCTCATCCTGGGCGGCGTGCGCTCCGGCAAGAGCCGCCTGGCGGAGCGGCTGGCGCGGGCCCACGGCGGGCCGGTGACCGTGGTCGCCACGGCCACGGCCGGTGACGACGGCGAGCTGGCGGCGCGCATCGCCGCCCACCGCGCGCGCCGCCCGGCGCACTGGGCGGTGGTGGAGGAGCCGCTGGCCCTGGCGGCGGCGCTGCGCGCGGCGGACGGGCCGGGCCGCTGCCTGCTGGTGGACTGTCTGACGCTGTGGCTGACCAATCTGCTGCTGTGTGAGGACGCGGCGCGCCTGGCCGCCGAGCGCGACGCCCTGCTGGACACCCTGCCGGGCCTGGCCGCCGAGGTGCTGCTGGTGGCCAACGAGACTGGCCTGGGCGTGGTGCCGGCCAACGCCCTGGCGCGCCGCTTCTGCGACGAGGCCGGCCTGCTGCACCAGGCCCTGGCCGAGCGCTGCGGGCGCGTGGTGCTCACGGTGGCCGGCCTGCCCCACATCCTCAAGGGAGAGCCCCTATGAACCACGAACCGGACTGGTGGCGGGTGGCCCCGCCCCGCCCCGACGAACAGGCCCGTGCCGCGGCGCGGGCCCGCCAGCAGCGCCTCACCAAGCCGCCCGGCGCGCTGGGCGAGCTGGAGGCGCTGGCCGTGCGCCTGGCCGGCCTGCAGGGCCGCGCGCGGCCGGCTGTGGACCCGGTGTGGATCACGGTGTTCGCCGCCGACCACGGCGTGGCGGCGCAGGGCGTGTCGGCCTTTCCGCAGGCCGTGACCGGCGAGATGGTGCGCAACTTCGCCCGCGGTGGGGCGGCCATCAGCGTGCTGGCGCGCACCCTGGGCGCCGAGCTGCGCGTGGTGCAGCTGGGGGTGGTCAACGATCCCGGTCCGCTGCCCGGCGTGCGGCGCCTGGCGCTGGGGCCGGGCACGGCCGACTTCACCCGGGGGCCGGCCATGGACGGCGCGCAGCTGGCCGCCGCCCTGGCCGCCGGGCGGGAGGCCGTGGCCGAGGCCCGTGCCGGCGGCGCGCGGCTGTTCGTCGGCGGCGAGATGGGCATCGGCAATACCACCGCCGCCGCGGCGCTGGCCTGCGCCCTGCTGGACGAAGACCCGGCGCGGCTGGCCGGGCCCGGCACGGGGCTGGATCCGGCCGGCGTGCGCCGCAAGCAGGCCGTGATCGCCGCCGCCCTGCGCGGCCACACCGGCCATCTGGCGGCCCCGGCCGAGGCCCTGCGCCGCCTGGGCGGCTTCGAGATCGCCGCCCTCGCCGGGGCCTTCGTGGCCGCCGCCCAGGCCGGCCTGCCGGTGCTGGTGGACGGCTTCATCGCCGGCGTGGCGGCCCTGGCGGCCGTGCGCCTCAACCCGGCCGTGGCCGACTGGCTGCTGTTCGGCCACCGCTCCGCCGAGCCGGGCCACCGCCGCGTGCTGGCCGCCCTGGACGCCCGCCCGCTGCTGGACCTGGACCTGCGTCTGGGCGAGGGCAGCGGCGCGGCGCTGGCCGTGCCCGTGCTGCGCGCCGCCTGCGCCCTGCACGCTGGCATGGCCACCTTCGACGAGGCGGGGGTGTCGGAGGCGTGAGCGGGGCGCGCTGCCCGCGGCCGGCGGCGCAGCGCGGGGCGCTGTCCGTCACCCTGCTGCGCCACGGCGAGGCGCGCGGCGGGGCGCGCCTGCGCGGCCGCTGCGACGACCCCCTGTCGGCACGCGGCTGGGCACAGCTGCGGCGGGCCGTGGCCGGACGGCGCTGGGCGCGCATCGTCAGCTCGCCGCGCCGTCGCTGCCTGGCCTTCGCCCGCTGGCTGGGGCGCCGGCACGGCCTGCCGGTGACCGTGGACGGCCGCTGGGCGGAGCTGGACTTCGGCGCCTGGGACGGCCGCCCGCTGGCCGAGCTGTGGGCGCGCGAGGGGGCGGCGCTGGCGCGCTTTCTGGCCGACCCCTGGGCGCACCCGCCGCCCGGCGGCGAGACGATGGCGGCCCTGGAGGCGCGCGTGCTGGCGGCCCTGGACGCGCTGCGGCGCGGCCCGCCCGGACCGGTGCTGGTGCTCACCCACGGCGGCGTGCTGCGCCTCCTGCTGGCGCGTCAGCGGGGGGTGCCGCCGGCGGCGCTGGACGTGCCGCCCGCCGCCTGCCACCGGCTGACCCTGCCGCGCCACGGGCCCTGGCCGCCGTGAGGCCGCGCCCCTGGTGGGTGGCGGTGCAGTTCCTCACCGTGCTGCCCGTGCACTTGGACGCCCCGCCCGACGCCGCGCTGCGCGCCCGCGCCGCCCTCTACTACCCGCTGGTGGGGCTGGCCCTGGGCGCCGCGCTGGCCGGCCTGGCCTGGCTGCTGCGCGGCGCACCGGACGGCCTGGCGGCGGCCCTGCTGCTGGCCGCCTGGGTGGTGGCCAGCGGCGGCCTGCACCTGGACGGCCTGGCCGACAGCGCCGACGCCTGGGTGGGCGGCCTGGGCGACCGCGCGCGCACCCTGCAGATCCTCAAGGACCCGCGCTGCGGGCCCATGGGCGTGCTGGCCCTGGCGCTGGTGCTGCTGGTCAAGTTCGCCGCCCTGCCGGCGGCCGGCTGGTCGGCCCTGCTGGCGGCCCCGTTGGCCGGGCGTGCCGCCGCCCTGGCCCTGCTGGCCGACCTGCCCTACGTGCGCGCGGGCGGCATCGCCAGCGGCCTGCGGGCGCGGCTGCCGCGCCGTGCCGCGCTGGCAGTGCTGGGCATCGCCGCGGCGGCCGTGGCGGCCCTGGCCGGCCCCGGTGCGCTACTGGCCGCGCTGGCGGTGTACGCCGCCCTGCGCCAGGCCCTGCGTCGCCGCCTGGGCGGCACCACCGGCGATACCCTGGGCGCGGCCGTGGAGCTGGTGGAGACGGCGGTGCTGGTGGCCGCCACCCTGTGAGCGGCCGGCTCAGTCCGCTGCGCGGCGCGCCCACCAGCTGGCCAGGGCGGCCCCGCTCAGGTTGTGCCAGATGGAGAACAGGGCGCCGGGCAGGGCGGCCAGGGCGCTGAAGTGCTTGAGGGCCAGGGCCACGGCCAGGCCGGAGTTCTGCATGCCCACCTCGATGGCCAGGGTGCGGGCGGTGGCCGCATCCAGGCGCAGGGCGCGCGCCACGCCGTAGCCGGTGGCCAGGCCGAGGCCGTTGTGCGCCATCACGGCCAGCGCCAAGAGGGCGGTCAGCTCGGCCAGGCGGCCGGCGTTGAGGGCCACCACGATGGCGATGATGAGCACGATGGCGGCCACCGACAGCAGCGGAAAGACGGCCTGCAGCGGCCGCAGCCGCGCCCCCAGCCACTGGTTGACGGCCACCCCCAGGGCCACTGGCAGCAGCACGATCTTGGCGATGGTGAGCAGCATGGCGCCGGCCGGCACGGGCACCGCCTGGCCGGCGTAGAGCAGGGTGAGCAGGGGTGTGGCCACGACGGCCAGCAGGGTGCTGGCGGTGGTGAGGGCGATGGACAGGGCCACGTCGCCGCGCGCCAGGTAGCAGATGACGTTGGAGGCGGTGCCGCCCGGCGCGGCGCCCACCAGCACCAGCCCGGCCAGCAGGGCGGCGTCCAGGTGCAGGGCGCGGGCCAGCAGCCAGGCGATGAGGGGCATGGCGGCGAACTGCAGGGCCACCCCCAGGGCCAGCACGGCCGGGCGGCGCAGGGCGCGGGTGAAGTCGGCGGCGGTGAGCGTCAGGCCCATGCCGAACATCACCAGCCCCAGCAGCCAGGGGATCCACGGCCGCAGCGCGGCCAGCGGGGCGGGCCAGGCCAGGGCGGCGGCGCTGCCCAGCAGGGCCCACAGCGGGAACAGGCGCGTGAGCAGGACCACCGCCCTCATGCCAGCAGCCACACGGCGTCGTCCTCCACGACCACCGGCAGGGGCGTGAGCCCGGCGCCGCGGCAGGGCCCGCCGCGGCAGGCGCCGGTGGCGATGTCGAACAGGGCGCCGTGGGTGGCGCAGATCAGGTGCTCGCCGTCCTCGTCCAGATACTCGTGCTCGGCCCAGGCCAGCGGCGTGCCGGCGTGGGGGCAGCGGTCCACGTAGGCGTACACGGCCCCGCCCCGGCGCACCACGAACAGGTCGGTGGGGCGGCCGTCCAGCGTCACGGTGAGGCTGCGGGCGCCGGTGGCATCCAGATCGGCAAGGGCGCAGAGGCGTCGTTTGGGCATGACGGCGGCTCGCTGGCAGGGGCCGAAAATGGTAGCACCGGGCCGCCGCGGGCGGCACCGGCCGGCGCCGCCGCCAGGCAGGTCAGTCGCAGCCGTCGTCCTCCACCGCCACCTCGCCGTCCGGGGCCACGTGGCGCACGCGCACGAGCATCATGTGCTCGATGCGCTCGAACTGCTCGTCCATGGCCTGCTGCATCAGGCGGGCGTCCAGCCCGTCGTAGATCATGACCCGCTGGCGGGCGCGCTCCAGGTGGCGCTGGTCGGGGGCGGGGTCGAGCAGCAGGGAAACCTGCCAGTCGTCGGCCGCGGCGGCGGCGGCGAGGGCGGCGGTGGCGAGGGCGATGGGGCGGATCATGGCGGGCCTCCGGTCGGCTGTGTGGGGGCCGCGGCGGGGTGCCGCGACCTGGGTTCCAGCCTACGGGGCGCCGCGCCCCGCCTCGGTGACCGATTGGCCGCCGGGAAGGTGAATTTTCACCGTCCGCCGCCGTCCTCCTCCGCCGGCAGCGTCTTGCGGCCGGTGATCATGGCCCGCACCAGGTTCTCGTGGTGCAGGTGGCTGCTCACCAGCACCCCCAGCACGTGCACAAACACCAGCAGCAGGGTGAGGTTGGCGAAAAACTCGTGCACTTCCTCCAGCGCCTCGGCGGCGGGCGAGTCGTGGCCCTCGTCGTCTTCGTCGTGCTCCGCCAGCGCGGCCGGGGCGGCGGCGGGTTCGGTCAGTTCCTCCAGCAGCAGGCCGCTGGCCACGGTGCCGGCCAGGCCGGCCAGCAGCAGCACGATCATGGCCCCGCCGGCCGGGTTGTGGCCCAGGTAGCGGCGCGCCCGGCCGCGCGCCAGGTCGCGCAGGTAGGCCAGCACCTCGCGCGGCGGGCGCACGAAGTCGCCGAAGCGGGCGTGGCGCGGGCCCACCACGCCCCACAGCAGGCGGAACACCAGCAGGCCGGTGACCACGTAGCCGGCCCACAGGTGCAGCGGGCGCAGGTCCTCGCCAGTGAGATAGGCGATGAAGAAGGTGGCGACCAGGGACCAGTGGAACAGGCGCAGCAGCGGGTCCCAGACCGGGACGCTGCGGGTGGCGGTGGTGGTCATGGCGTGCTCCTTTGGGGTGGTGATGGCGCCAAGTGTGCGGTGGGCGGCTGAAGACAACCTTAATTTGTGCGCGGGATTGGGACCGGTTCCCGCGGGGGTTCAGTCTGGTTTAATCTTCTCCCCGTAGTGTGTAGGGGCTCGTGTCCCGCCGACGGTGAGGGCTGTCCATGCCGCAATGGTTACTGGTATTCATGGTGTTCATGCCGGTCGTGGGGCACGGCGCGGATCCCCATGACCGGGCCATGCAGCTGCGCAGGGCGGGCACCATCGTCTCGCTGGAGGATCTGCTGCTGCGCATCCGCCAACGCTATGCCTGTCGTCTGCTCGATGCGCGGATCGAACGCGAGGGGGCGAGGTATCTGTACCGGCTGAAGGTGCTGGACCAGAACAGCCGTGTGCGCGAGCTGGAGTTCGACGGGGTGAGTGGCGAGCTCATCGGTTTCGGGCAGGGGCCCTGATGCGCCTGTTGCTGGTGGAGGACGACGCCACCCTGGCCGGCCAGCTGCGCGACACCCTCCGCGAGGCCGGTTTCGCCGTGGACGTGGCCGAGAACGGGGTGGACGCCGAGCACCTGGGCATGGAGGAGGACTACGACCTGGTGGTGCTCGACCTGGGCCTGCCGGACAAGCCGGGGCTGGACGTGCTGCGCGCCTGGCGCGCCGCCGGCCGCCACATGCCGGTGCTCATCCTCACCGCCCGCGACGCCTGGTACGAGAAGGTGGACGGCTTCAAGGCCGGCGCCGACGACTATCTCACCAAGCCCTTCCACGTGCAGGAGCTGCTGGCCCGCCTGCAGGCCCTGGCGCGGCGCCAGAAGGTGCCGGCCGCCCCCGAGCTGCGCGTCGGCAAGTACCGTCTGGACGAGGACCGCCAGGCCCTGGTGGCCGAGGACGGTGAGACCGTCCCCCTCACGCGCACCGAGTTCCGCCTGCTGCGCTACCTGCTGCTGCATCCTGGACAGGTGCTCTCCAAGACCCGCCTCACCGAGCATGTGTACGAGTACGACGCCGACAAGGACAGCAACGTCATCGAGGTGTACGTCAACCGCCTGCGCCAGAAGCTGGGCAAGGACGTCATCAAGACCCGCCGCGGCCAGGGCTACGTGTACCAGGCCGACGAGTGACCTCCCTGCAGTCGCGACTGGCGCTGTGGCTGGGCCTCAGCCTGCTGCTGGTGTTCGGCGCCTTCGGCCTGCTCATGAGCCAGTTCCCGCGCTACCTGGCCGAGGGCACCATGGTCACGCGCCTGTCCCACGACGGCGAGGGCCTGCTGGCGCGCCTGCTGGTAGTGGAGGGGCAGCCCATCGCCCTGCACCCGGGCCCGCTGGCGCCCATCTACCAGACCCCCTTCTCCGGCCACTACTTCCGCATCGAGTCGGGCGGGGCCGTGCTGCGCTCGCCCTCCCTGTGGGACGAGGACCTGCACCTGCGCCCCCTGCCGCCCGGCCAGACCCACGACGTGCAGCACATCCGCGGGCCGGACGGCCAGCCCCTGCTGGCCTGGGTGCAGCGCGTGCGCTTCGGCGGCCGCGAGGTGACTGTGGCGGTGGCCGAGGACGTGTCGCACATCGAGCAGGACATCCGCCGCTTCCGCACCCAGATCCTGCTCGGCATGGGCGTCACGCTGGGCGTGCTGCTGCTGCTGCAGGCCGCCCTGGTGCGCCACAGCCTGCGCCCGGTGCAGGCCGCCACGCGCGAGCTGCGCGCCGTGGAGCAGGGCCGCGCCCGGGCCATCCGCACCCGCGTGCCGTCCGAGGTGGCGCCGCTGGTGACGGAGATCAACCGCCTGCTGGGGGCCATGCAGCGGCGTATCGAGCGCTCGCGCAACGCCACCGGCAACCTGGCCCACGCCATCAAGACCCCCCTGTCCGTGCTCGGCCAGCTGCGCGATCGCCCCGGCCTGCGTGACCAGCCGGCCCTGCGCGCGGAGCTGGACCAGGCCATCGGCAGCATCCGCACGGCCATCGAGCGCGAACTCAAGCGGGCCCGCCTGGCCGGTCCGGTGGCCCCCGGCCAGCAGGTGGACCTGGCGCGCGAGCTGGCGGACCTGGTGGATGTGATGCGCAAGGTGCACGGCGGGCGCGACATCGACGTGGACTTGCACCTGCCGCGCCGGGCGCGCGTGTGCGCCGACCGCGAGGACCTGCTGGAGCTGATGGGCAACCTGCTGGACAACGCCTTCAAGTGGGCGCGGCGGCGCATCCGCGTCGATGCGCGCCTCGACGGCGGCCTGACCCTGGTGGTGGCCGACGACGGGCCGGGCATCGCGGCCGGCGCCCTGGCGGCCGTCACCACGCGCGGCACCCGGCTGGACGAGAACCAGCCCGGCCACGGCCTGGGGCTGGCCATCGTCAACGACATCGTGGCCCAGTACGAAGGGAGCATCGACTTCGGCCGCGACCCGGCCCTGGGCGGCCTGCGCGTCGAGCTGCACCTGCCGCTGGCCTGCAGCGAATGAGGGCGCTGTTTTAAGATTTGTTTAAGTTGCGCGCGCTATGCTTTGCACCAACGCTTGAATTGCACCTCCCTGACATCCCTGTATCCCCCCGCCTCTGCAACAGAGGCCCTCCTCATTCCGGGCCCGAGCGCCCGGATTTTTTTGCCCGGGCGGAGAAGGCTGTCGAATTGTTAAGCCTCGCCGGGGCGCGCTTCAGTTTTGTTTAACCTGCCGGCGCTATCCTTGCCCCCGACAGTTGGATTGTGATCCCTCCGAGTGATCCCCCGCCTCTGCAACAGAGGCCCTCCTCAGCCTGCCGGGCCATGCGCCCGGCGTTTTTTTTGCCCGCTTTTTTTATCGCCCCGTCAGGCTGGCCGCGGCAGGTGGATGATCTCGCCCAGGCGCGCGTATTCGCTGGCGCCGAGCCGGGCCAGCGGGTCCAGCGCGGCGCTGTCCACCTCCAGCCGCCCCTGGCTGTTGTAGCGGGCGATGGCGTCGTCCAGATGGATGTGGCGGATCTCGCCGTAGACGATGGCCTGCCGCGCCGGGCCGATCTCGTGGTATTCCCAGCAGGTGCAGGCGTAGGCCACCGGGCAGTCGGCCAGGCGCGGCAGCGGAAAGTCGCCGAAGGCGGTGGTGGCCAGGCCCAGCTGTGCCACCTCGGAGGTCTCGGCGGGCAGGGTGGCGGCGCTGTCGTTGAGGGCCTGCAGCTGGTCGGGACGGGCGATGTGCACCACGAAGGCGTCGCGCTCGCGGATGTTGACGCGGGTGTCCTTCTCCGAGCCGTCCGGCTTTTTGCCGATGCTCACCATGAGCAGGGGCGGGTCGCTGCAGATGGCGTTGAAGTAGGAAAAGGGCGCCAGGTTGAGCTGGCCGGCCGCGCCGCGCGTGAGGATCCAGGCGATGGGGCGCGGCAGCAGGGTGTGGGAGACCACGGCGTAGCGCTGGTTGGGGGTGAGTTGGCGGGTGTCGATGAGCATGACGGGCGTTTTCTCCTTCTGTGTCAGGTGGGCTCGATGCGCGCCAGCTCGGCTTCGAAGCGCTCGGCCAGCCCGTCGAAGCCGGGCTGGCTCACCTTGAGGCCGGCCAGCAGGCAGGCGCGGTGCAGGGCCTCGGCCAGGGTGTGGCCGCCGGCCAGGGCGTCCACCAGGGCGGCGTTGAAGCTGTCGCCGGCGCCCAGGGTGTCCACCACCGGGCCGGCCGCCACGGCCGGTTGCTGCAGCAGGCTGCCGTCGCGGTCCAGCGCCCAGGCGCCGGCCGCGCC
>JALVPS010000240.1 GCA_027031685.1 Gammaproteobacteria bacterium
CCATCCGCCCTTCCAGCCCACGGTGGAGGACGGGCTGCTGTACGGGCGCGGCGCGGCGGACATGAAGGGCAGCATCGCCGCCTTCGTGGTCGCCGTGCAGCGCTTCCTGGCCGCCCACCCCGAGCCGTCCGGCGCCATCGCCCTGCTCATCACCAGCGACGAGGAAGGCCCGGCGGTGAACGGCACGGTCAAGGTGGTGGAAACGCTGCAGGCGCGTGGCGAGCGCATCGACTGGTGCCTGGTGGGCGAACCCTCCAGCAGCGCGCGGGTGGGCGACGTCATCAAGAACGGCCGACGCGGCTCGCTGGGGGCGCGGCTGGTGGTGCACGGCCGGCAGGGCCACGTCGCCTACCCCCAGCTGGCGCGCAACCCGGTGCACCTGGCCCTGCCCGCCCTCACCGAGCTGGTGCAGACCGAGTGGGATCGCGGCAACGACTTCTTCCCCCCCACCACCTTCCAGATCTCCAACATCCACGCCGGCACCGGCGCCACCAACGTCATCCCCGGCGAGCTGGAGGTGCTGTTCAACTTCCGCTTCTCCACCGAGAGCACCGCCGAGGGCCTGCAGGCGCGCGTGGAGGCCGTGCTCGACCGGCACCAACTGGACTACGACATCGACTGGACCCTGTCCGGCCAGCCCTTCCTGACTCCCGCCGGCCGGCTGGTGTCCGCCGTGCAGGACGCCGTGGCCCGGGTGCAGGGCTTCACGCCCGAGCTGTCCACCGCCGGCGGCACCTCCGACGGGCGCTTCATCGCCCCCACCGGCGCCGAGGTGGTGGAACTGGGCCCGTGCAACGCCACCATCCACCAGGTCGACGAACACGTGGCGGTGGACGAGCTGGAACGGCTCGCCGACATCTACACCGCCGTGCTGGAAAACCTGCTGCTGGAGGAACGCACATGAACCGGCAACGCACCTACGTGGGCATCCATGACGACGAATACGGCGGCATGACCCCCGCCGGCGGCATCATCAAGGACTGCTGGGTATTCGGCATCCTGCCCGAGAGCGAGACCGGCAAGGGCTTCACCCCGGCGCAGATGCAGCAACTCTACGACCGCGTCTATGCCGAGTGGGAAAAATACGGCCACCTCGTCGCCAACCTCCCGCCCGAGCTGCGCGCCCGCCACGAACGCATCCACCGCGAGGCCGTGGAACGCGCCCGGCAGATGGGGTGGGAGCCGCCGATGGAGGACGAGTGAAGCCGCGGAGCGGCTGCTGGCTCGGGAACCGGCGTGGGTGGCCCCCGTCCTTTGGCGCAGCGAATTCCGCAAGGAGTACGAGGTTGCCTCCCGGGACGTCCTCTCGCTGGTCAGACAGAGCGAGTGCTCCGCCTACGATTGCGGATTTGTGGCCCTCGCAAAGGGGCTGGGCATCCGGTTGGTGACCTTGGATCGCAGATTACCCGCCTGCTTCCCCGATACAGCGACATTTCTGACCGACCGCAAGCTGTAGCCCCGGCGACCCGAAGCGCCACCCCCCCTTCGGACAGTGACGAACCCTGTGGGTAACCCCCAAGGGAGGTGCGCGCCGTCATGGTCGGCCTCGGTGGTCCGCTCGTTCCTCCAGGACAGCCGCTCCGGCCCCTGTTTCGCTGCCCGCCA
>JALVPS010000241.1:0-1276 GCA_027031685.1 Gammaproteobacteria bacterium
GGCTCGGCGTAGGGCAGGCCGGCGTGTTCACCTCCACCGCCAGCCTGCATGGCGGGCAGGAGACCACCCTGCTGTCCATGATGCTGCCCCTGCTGCACCACGGCATGATCATCGCCGGCCTGCCCTACGCCGAGCCGGCCCTGCTGCGCACGCGCAGCGGCGGCACCCCCTACGGCGCCAGCCACCTGGCCGGGCCGGACAGCCGCCTGCCCCTCACCGAGGACGAGATCGCCCTGTGCAAGGCGCTGGGGCGGCGCATCGCCGAGCTGGCCGTCCGCCTGCGCGCCTGAGCGGGCCGCGCCGGCCCCCGCCATGAAGGTCCTCCACATCCTGCACAGCCACACGCTGGGTGGCGCCGAGCGCCACGCCCTGACACTCATGACCGGCCTGCGGGCGCGCGGCGTCGCCGTGGCCTACGCCGGGCAGGCCGGCAGCTGGCTGTCGCGCGCGGTGCAGGCGGAGGGCATCGAGTGGCACCCCCTGCCCATGCGCGGCTTCTACGACCTGCGCTCCATGTGGCGGCTGGGCCGGCTGCTGCGCCGCAGCGGCGCCGACCTGGTGCACGGCCACCTCACGCGCGGCGCCCACTACGCCGCCATCGGCGGCCGCCTGGCCGGGCGGCCGGCCGTCGCCACCGCCCACTCCACCAACGCCGGCAAGCACTTCGGCGGCCTCGACCACATCATCGCCGTGAGCAACGCGGTGGGCGACTTCCTGCAGGGCCGCGGCTACCCAGCCGGCCGCATATCGCGCATCCACAACGGCGTACCCGACCAGCCCCCGCCCGACCCCGCGGCGCGCGCCGCCCTGCGCGCGGCCCTGGCCATCCCGCCGCAGCGGGTGGCCGTGGCCAGCGTGGCGCGCTTCATCCGCGACAAGGGGCAGGACATCGCCCTGCGCGCCCTGGCCCGCCTGGCCGAGCCGGCCGTGCACCTGTACCTGATCGGTGACGCCGGCACGCCCTGGGGGCGGGAGATGCAGAGGCTGGCCGCCGAACTGGGGCTGGGCGAACGGGTGCACTTCCTGGGCCAGCGCGACGACGTGGCGGCCGTGCTGGCGGCCATGGACGCGGTGGTCATGCCCTCGCGCCGCGAGGCCATCTCCCTGTCCCTGCTGGAGGCCTGCAGCCTGGGCCTGCCTGTGGTGGCCAGCCGCGTGGGCGGCATCCCGGAGGTCATCGAGGACGGCCGCAGTGGCCTGCTGGTGCCGGTGGAGGATGACGCCGCCCTGGCCGCGGCGCTGGGGCGGCGTCATCCTCCACCGGCACCAGCAGGCC
>JALVPS010000241.1:1286-5167 GCA_027031685.1 Gammaproteobacteria bacterium
CGCTTCACGGCGGCGCGCATGGTCGAGGCCACGGCCCGCCTCTACGAGCGCGTGCTGGCGGAGGCGGCATGAGGGGCATCTCCCTGCTCATGTACCATCAGGTGGGCAAGTTCCCGCCCATGCGCAGCCACCGGGCCACCTACTGCGACGTGGACCGCTTCCGGCGCCAGATGGCCTGGCTGCGCGCCTTTCGCTACCACGTGCTGGACATGGACCAGGTGGCGGCCTGCCTGAGCGGCGCGCGCCCCGTCCCGCCGCGCGCCGTGGCCCTCACCTTCGACGACGGCTACGAGAACTTCCTCACCCACGCCGCCCCCATCCTCGAGCGGCACGGCTTTCCGGCCATCGTGTACGTGGTACCCACCCTGCTCGGCCGGCCGGCCCGCTGGCTGGCCGCCGACGGCCACGCCACCCCGCGCCTCATGGACGCCGGCCAGCTGCGCGAGCTGCAGGCGCGCGGCTTCACCATCGGCTCCCACAACCTGGTGCACGAGCGCATGGCCGGCCAGCCGCCCGAGGTCCAGTACCAGACCGCCCGCGACAGCAAGGCGCGCCTGGAGGACCTGCTGGGCCGCCCCTGCCACCACTTCTGCTACCCCTACGGCAGCCACGACGCCGCCAGCCTGCAGGCCCTGGCCCGCGCCGGCTACCGCACCGGCGTCACCTGCCAGCGCGCCACGGCCACGGCCGACTTCGACCCCCTGGCCCTGCCCCGCAAGGCCGTCTCCTTCGGCGATTCCCTGGCGGGGGTGCTGTGGAAGCTGCACGCCAAGCACCGCCCCAAGCGGCCACCGCTGCGGCGCTGAGGGGCGCGTCGCTCAGTCCCGCGTCAGCAGGGCGATGGACTCGACGTGGGCCGTGTGGGGGAACATGTCCATGACCCCGGCGGCGCGCAGCACGTAGCCCTGTTCGGCGGTGAGGATGCCCACGTCGCGCGCCAGGGAGGCGGGGTGGCAGGAGACGTAGACGATGCGCCGCGCGCCGGTGCGGTGCAGTTGAGCGACCACCTCCCGCGCCCCGGAGCGGGGCGGGTCCAGCAGCACCGCGTCCCAGGGCTCGTCCAGCCAGGGGGCCTGGCCGATGTCCGCGCCGGCCAGGTCGGCCACGTGGTAGCGGGTGTTGGTGATGCCGTTGGCCGCCGCCGCGGCGCGGGCGCGCCGGATCATGGCGCGGTCGCCCTCCACCCCGGTCACCTCGCCGGCGCGGCGCGCCAGCGGCAGGGTGAAGTTGCCCAGGCCGCAGAACAGGTCCAGCACCCGCTCGTCGGGACGCGGCGCCAGCACCTCGATGGCGCGCGCCACCATGGCGCGGTTGATGGCCGCGTTGACCTGCCAGAAGTCCATTGGCCCCACCTCGATGCGCACGTCGAAGTCGGGATGGGCGTAGTAGAGCGGCGGGTAGTCGCCACGCAGGGGATGGGCGGTGTCGGGTCCGCCCGGCTGCAGCCAGATCTGCAGGCCGCTCTCCTCGCCGAAGCGGCCCAGGCGGGCCACGTCGTCGGCGGTGAGCGGGTCGAGGTGGCGAAACACCAGGGCGGTGGCGTTGTCGGCGGCGGCCACCTCGATCTGGGCGATACGGTCGGGGATGGACAGGCCGGCCACCAGCTCGCCCAGCTCGGTGAGCCGCTCCCCCACCTGGGGCACCAGCACCTCGCAGCGGCTCAGGTCGGCCAGGAAGCTGCTGCCCTTCTCGCGGAAGCCCACCAGCACCCGCCCCTTCCTGGGCACGCGCCGCACGCCCAGGCGCGCCTTGCGCCGGTAGCCCCACAGCGGGCCGGTGAGGGGCGGCAGCACCCGCTCCGGCGTCACCCCGCCCACGTGGGCCAGCGCGTCCAGCAGGGCCCGCTCCTTGAAGCGGATCTGGGCGGCCGGGTCCATGTGCTGCAGGCTGCAGCCGCCACACACCTCGGCGTGCGGGCAGCGGGGCGTCACCCGCTCCGGCGCAGCCTGCACCACCTTGACGGCGCGCCCCTCGTCGTGGCGGCCGTAGCGGGCCGTGTACTGGAACCACAGGCGCTCGCCCGGCAGGGCGCCGTCGATGAACACCGTCTTGCCGTCCACCCGCGCCACGCCGCGCCCTTCCGGCGAGAGGGACTCGATGTCGGTCAGGAAACAGGCCTGCGGGTAGCGCTTGCCGCGGTAGCGGCGCCGGGTGCGGTGCTTCTTGCCCATGGCGGTCCTTGGGGTCGGTCGGCGGCGGGCGTCACTCGCCGCGCCAGGCCTCGGCGAAGTCCAGCAGGTGCGGCTGGTCGGAGGCCAGCAGGGTCTCCAGCACCAGGTCGCACTCGGCCTGGTAGGCGGCCTCGCTGAGACGCCCGCGCAGCTGTTCGAAACGCAGATAGACCAGGTAGGTGTTGAGCACGTCGGTCTCGCAGTAGTGGCGGATGGCGGCCAGGTCGCCGGCCAGCCAGGTCTCCCACACGCGCTCGCCGGACATGCCCATCTTGCCGGGCAGGCCGAGCAGGGTGGCCACCTCGTCCAGGGGCGCGGCGGCGCGCGCCTGGTAGCCGCCCAGCACGTCCATCAGGTCCAGGTGGCGCCAGTGGAAGCGGCCCAGGTAGTTGTTGTAGCGGAACTCGCGGTCCTCGTCGCCCACCTCCCAGTAGCGCGGCGCGCTCACGCCATACAGCAGGGCCCGGTAGTGGATGACCGGCAGGTCGAAGCCGCTGCCGTTCCAGGACACCAGGGTGGGGGTGAAGCGCTCGATGCCGTCGAAGAAGCGCTGCAGCAGCTCGGCCTCCGGGGCCTGCTCGTCGCCCAGGCTCCACACGCGGAAGCCCTTGCCGTGGCGGAAGGCGATGGAGATGGCCACGATGCGCTGCAGGTGGTGGGGCAGGAACTCGTGGCCCACCTTCTGCTGGCGCAGGCGCTGCATGGCCTTGCCGGCCTCGGCGTCGTCCAGCCCCTCCAGGCCGTACAGGCGCCGCCCGCCGGCCACGTCGGGGATGGTCTCGATGTCGAACACCATGACGTTCATGGATTGAACACCCCGGTGGACAGGTAGCGGTCGCCGCGGTCGCAGATGATGGTCACCAGCACCGCCCCCTCCAACTCCTCGGCCAGGCGCAGGGTGGCGGCCACCGCGCCGCCGGAGGAGATGCCGCAGAAGATGCCCTCCTCGCGCGCCAGGCGGCGGCTCATGGCCTCCGCCTCGCCCTGGGAGACCTCCACGATGCGGTCCACCAGGCCGGGGTCGAAGATGGCCGGTCGGTAGGCCTCCGGCCACTTGCGGATGCCGGGGATCTGCGCCCCCTCGGCGGGATAGACGCCCACCACCTGCACCGAGGCGGCCTGCGCCTTGAGGTAGCGGCCGGTGCCCATGATGGTGCCGGTGGTGCCCATGGCGCTCACGAAGTGGGTCACCTCGCCGCCCGTGTCGCGCCAGATCTCCGGCCCGGTGCCCTCGTAGTGGGCGCGCGGGTTGTCCGGGTTGGAGAACTGGTCCAGCACCTTGCCCTCGCCGCGGGCGGCCATCTCCCGCGCCAGGTCGCGGGCGCCCTCCATGCCCGCCTCCTTGCTCACCAGGATCAGCTCGGCGCCGTAGGCGGCCATGCTGGCGCGCCGCTCCAGGCTCATGGTCTCGGGCATGATGAGGGTCATGCGGTAGCCGAGGATGGCGGCCACCATGGCCAGGGCGATGCCGGTGTTGCCGGAGGTGGCCTCGATGAGCCGGTCGCCGGGGCGGATCTCGCCGCGCGCCTGGGCGTGGCGGATCATGCTGTAGGCGGGGCGGTCCTTGACCGAGCCGGCCGGGTTCTGCCCTTCCAGCTTGACCAGCAGGGTGTTGCCGCTGTCGGCGCCGATGCGCTGCAGGCGCACCAGGGGCGTGTTGCCGATGAGCCGTTCGATGGTGGGATAGTCCATGGGGGCGTGGCGCGGAAA
>JALVPS010000242.1 GCA_027031685.1 Gammaproteobacteria bacterium
GTGCCCGCACCCTGGGCGCGGGCACCGTGCGCGCCTTTTTCACCCTGGTCCGGGAAACCCGTTTCGGACTGCTGGCGGCGCTCCTGGCCGCCTATGGTCGGATCATCGCCGAAGTGGGCTCGTCGATGATGCTGGGCGGCAACATCCTTCACTACACCCGCAACATCCCCACCGCCATCGCCCTGGAGACCAGCAAGGGCGAGTTCGCCCAGGGCATCGCCCTGGGAGCCATCCTGCTGATCCTGGCCTTTACCCTCAACGGCCTGCTCCATTACTTCCAGGGCAAAGGGGTGGCCACGCCATGAGCGGGCGCGGCAATCTTCTCTGCGTGCGCGGCCTGCGCAAGCGCCACGGCCATCGCGAGCTGCTGCGCGGCCTGGATTTCGATCTGAGCGCCCACGACTGCGTGCTGCTCACCGGCGAGAACGGCGCCGGCAAGAGCACCCTGCTGCGGATTCTCGCCGGCCTGGAGCGCCCCGACGGTGGCGCCTTCAGCCTCGCCGGCGCCCACGCCCTGCCCTGGCGCCGGGCACGCAAGGCGCTCGGACGCACCATCCTCTATCTCCACCAGCAACCTTGGATGTTCGACGGTAGCGTGGCCTACAACCTCGGTTACGGCCTGCGCGGGAGCCGTCGCAGCCGCCGGGCGCGCATCAATGAGGCCCTGGCCTGGATCGAAATGGAAGCCTTCGCCGACACCCCGGCGCGGACCCTCTCGGGCGGGGAACGCCAGCGCATCGCCCTGGCCCGGGCCTGGCTGCGACAGCCGGCGGTGATGCTGCTCGACGAGCCCACCGCCAATCTCGACCGCGACGCCCGCCAGCGCACCCTCGCCCTGCTCCACCGATTGCACCAGGAAGGCATGACCCTGGTGATCGCCAGCCACGATCCCGATCACTTCGGCGGCCTGATCCGCCGCCATCTCCATCTCGACGACGGCCGTCTCGGCGAACAGCCGGTGCCCGGCGGACCGCCGGTGCGCCTGGTGGGCGGCGGCGAACCGGCATGAGCATCGCCGGGGTGATCCTGGCCGGTGGGCGGGGACGGCGCATGGGCGGCCGAGACAAGGGCCTGCTGCCCCTCCGCGGCCGGCCCCTGGTGGCTCATCTGATCGAACGCCTGACGCCCCAGGTGGACGAGCTGCTGATCTCCGCCAACCGCAATCTCGACGATTACCGGGCTTTGGGGCTGCCGGTGGTGAGCGACGATCTCGAAGGCTTCCAAGGCCCCCTGGCGGGCATTCTGGCCGCCCTGCGACGGGTGCGTCACCCCTGGCTGCTGGTGGCGCCCTGCGATACCCCGCTGGTGCCCGCTGATCTGGCCACACGCCTGCAAACGGCCGCCGAGGCCCAGTCGCGCCCGGCGGCGGTGGTCCACGATGGCGAGCGTCTGCAACCTCTGCATCTGCTTGTGTCCACCCATCTGGCCGACGATCTCGGCGCCTGGTTGGCCGGTGGCGGGCGGCGTCTGGAAAGCTGGCTGGAACGGCATCAGCCGGCGGTGGCCGAATTTTCCGATCAGCCGCACGCCTTCGTCAACCTCAACACGCCTGAGGCGTTGGCTGAACTGGATCAAAGCAAAGCCTTGATCCTCACAAGGT
>JALVPS010000243.1 GCA_027031685.1 Gammaproteobacteria bacterium
GCCCGGTCAGGACTGCTCCAGGTCGAGGGCGTCCAGGTAGCGCTCGGCGTCCAGGGCGGCCATGCAGCCGGTGCCGGCGGAGGTGACGGCCTGGCGGTACACGTGGTCCATGACGTCGCCGGCGGCGAACACGCCCGGCACGCTGGTGGCGGTGGCGTTGCCGTTGCTGCCGCCGTGCACGGTGATGTAGCCGCCGCTCATCTTGAGCTGGCCCTCGAAGAGGGCCGTGTTGGGGTGGTGGCCGATGGCGATGAAGATGCCCTGCAGGGGGATGTCCTGGGTCTCGCCCGTCTTGACGTTTTTCACGCGCATGCCGGTCACACCGTTGCCGTCGCCCAGCACCTCGTCCAGCACGTGGTCCCAGAGGATGTCCACCTTGCCCTCGTCGGCGCGCCTGAACAGCTCCTTCTGCAGGATCTTCTCGGCGCGCAGGGCGTCGCGGCGGTGCACCAGGATCACCTTGCTGGCGATGTTGGACAGGTACAGGGCCTCCTCCACGGCGGTGTTGCCGCCGCCGATGACGGCCACCGTCTGGCCGCGGTAGAAGAAGCCGTCGCAGGTGGCGCAGGCCGACACACCCTTGCCCTTGTACTGCTCCTCGGAGGGCAGGCCCAGGTAGCGGGCCGAGGCGCCGGTGGCCACGATGAGGGCGTCGCAGCTGTAGCGGCCGCTGTCGCCTTGCAGCTGGAAGGGGCGCGTCTCGAGGTCCACCGTGTGGATGTGGTCGAAGATGATCTCCGTGTCGAAGCGCTCGGCGTGCTTCTTCATGCGCTCCATCAGCTCCGGGCCCTGCACGCCATCCGGCTCGCCCGGCCAGTTGTCCACGTCGGTGGTGGTGGTGAGCTGGCCGCCCATCTCCAGGCCGGTGATGAGCACCGGGTTCAGGTTGGCGCGGGCGGCGTAGATGGCCGCGGTGTAGCCGGCCGGGCCGGAGCCCAGGATCAGCAGTCTGCAGTGTTTGGTGTCGCTCATAGGGGCCGGTCTCCTGACTGGTAGCTGGGCCGCCGGGGCGGCGGACCCTTTCCGATCACATCGGCGGTCGGTGAAAATGGAGCGCCATACTACGGAAAGCCCGCCCCGCCGGGCAAGTTGCATCCCACCACGGAGAACCCCATCCATGCGCATCGGTATTCCCAGGGAGATCAAGCCCCACGAAGGCCGCGTGGCCCTGGTGCCGGCCGCCTGCGCCGAGCTGGCCGCGCTGGGCCATGCCGTGCATGTGCAGACCGGCGCCGGCGAGCGGGCCGGCTACCCGGACGCCGACTACGCCCGGGCGGGCGCGGAGATCATGCCCGACGCCGCGGCCCTGTATGGCGGCAGCGAGGTGGTCGTCAAGGTCAAGGAGCCGGTGGGCCCCGAGCTGGACCTGCTGCGCCCGCACCACGTGCTGTTCAGCTTTCTGCACCTGGCCGCCGACCACGCCCTGGCCGAGCGCCTGCGGCGCATTGGCCTGACCGCCTTCGCCTACGAGACGCTCACCGTGGACGGCCGCCTGCCGGTGCTGGCGCCCATGAGCCACATCGCCGGCAAGCTGGCCGTGCAGGTGGGGGCCACCCTGCTGCACGAGCCCCAGGGCGGGGTGGGGCTGCTGCTGGGC
>JALVPS010000244.1 GCA_027031685.1 Gammaproteobacteria bacterium
CCAGCAGGCCCTCGCGGGTCTTGCCCGGGCTCAGCTCGGGGGCCAGCTTGTGGCGCCCGAAGCGGCGCCCGGCCATGTAGGCCATGGAGTCGGCCGTGGCGCACAGGGCCAGCAGGTAGAGCAGCCAACCCGGGGCGCGCGCGTGCAGCCCGACGAAGGCCAGCCAGGCGGCCGGCAGCAGCAGCAGGCCCAGGGCGCGCAGCGGCCACTGCCAGCGCGGCGGCCCGCCCGGGGCGTGCTGGCGGTAGCCTGCCAGGGGCACCAGCAGGGCCAGCCACAGGACCACCGCCGACACCAGCCATAGCCGCCCCACCGGCGCTGCCCTCACCTGCCACAGCAGCACGCCGAGCACCACCAGGGTCACCAGGTAGGCGGCCTGCCCGACCGGCGTGGCCAAGCCGGTGAGTCGCGCCCACTCCCAGCCGCCGATGAGGAACAGCACGCCGAACACGGCGGCCACGGTGGGGGTGCCGGTGCCCAGGATGACCGCCAGCAGGAAGAGCGCCAGCAGACCCCCGGAGATGAGCCGCTGCCTAAGCATGGTCCAGCAGCTGCTCGCTGATCTTGCCGAAGCGGCGTTCGCGGCGGGCGTAGAAGGCGAAGGCCCGATCCAGCTCGTCGCTGTCGAAGTCGGGCCACAGGACGTCGGAGAAATACAGCTCGGTGTAGGCCAGCTGCCAGAGCAGGAAGTTGCTGATGCGCTTCTCACCGCCGGTGCGGATGAACAGGTCGGGGTCGGGCTGGCCGGCGGTGGACAGGTGGGCGGCCAGGGTGTCGGCGTCGATGTCCTCCGGGGCCAGCTCGCCGGCCGCCACGCGGCGCGCCACGACGCGCGCGGCGTGTACGATGTCCAGCCGCCCGCCGTAGTTGGCGGCCACCTGGAACAGCATGCGGTCTCCGCCGGCGGTGGTCGCCTCGGCGGCGGCGATCTCGCGCTGCAGGCGCTCGGGAAAGCCGGCGCGGTCGCCGATGATGCGCAGGCGGATGCCGTTTTTGGCCAGCTGGCGGGCCTCGCGGCGCAGGGCGAAGAAGAACAGCTCCATGAGGGCGGAGACCTCCTCACGCGGACGCTGCCAGTTCTCGCTGCTGAAGGCGAACACGGTGAGCACCTCCACGCCACGGTCGGCGCAGGCCCGCACCACGCGGCGGGTGGCGTTCACGCCGGCGCGATGACCCTCGGTACGGGGCCGGCGGCGCGCCTTGGCCCAGCGGCCGTTGCCGTCCATGATGATCGCCACATGGCGCGGGATCTTGCTGCGTTCCTCGCTCACGTCGGGTATATCGAGCGGCCCGCTCAGATCTCCATCAGCTCGGATTCCTTCTCGGCCAGCAGGGCGTCGATCTCCTTGATGGCCTGGTCGGTGAGCTTCTGCACCCGCTCCTGGGCGCGGCGCTCCTCGTCCTCGGAGATCTCCTTCTCCTTGAGCAGCTCCTTGAGATCGCTGTTGGCGTCGCGGCGGATGTTGCGGATGGCCACCCGCGCGTGCTCGGCCTCCTGCTTCACCACGCGCACCAGGTCGCGGCGGCGCTCCTCGGTGAGCGGCGGCATGGGCACGCGGATGACGCTGCCGGCGGTGGCCGGGTTGAGCCCCAGGTCGGAGTTCATGATGGCCTTCTCCACCTTCTTGACCATGTCCTTCTCCCAGGGGACCACGGTCAGGGTGCGCGCATCCTCCACGTTGACGTTGGCCACTTGGCCGATGGGCACCTCGCTGCCGTAGTACTCCACGGTGATGTGGTCGAGCAGACTGGGATGGGCCCGGCCGGTGCGGATCTTGGCCAGTTCCGCCTTGAAGGCCTCGACGCTCTTGTGCATGCGCGCCTTGGCGTCCTGCAGGATGTCATCGATCATGGACTGTCAACTCCTCACCACCAGGGTGCCTATATCCTCACCGGAGACCACCCGGCCCAGGTTGCCGGGTTCGTAGATATTGAAGATGCGCAGCGGGATATTGTTGTCCCGGCACATGACGATTGCCGTGGCGTCCATCACACCCAGCTTGCGCGCCAGGGCCTCGTCGTAGGTGACGCGGTCGAAGCGGCGCGCCTCGGGATGGGTCACCGGATCGGCATCATACACCCCGTCCACCTTGGTCGCCTTGAGCATGATGTCGGCGTTGATCTCGCTGGCGCGCAGGGCGGCCGCCGAGTCGGTGGTGAAATAGGGGTTGCCGGTGCCGGCGGCGAACACCACCACCCGCCCCTTCTCCAGGTGGCGCACCGCGCGGCGGCGGATGTACTCCTCGCACACCTGGTGGATGGGGATGGCCGACATGACGCGGCAGAACACGTCCAGCCGCTCCAGGGCGTCCTGCATGGCCAGGGCATTGATGACCGTGGCCAGCATGCCCATCTGGTCGCCGGTGACGCGGTCCATGCCGGCCGCGGCCAGGCCGGCGCCACGGAAGATATTGCCGCCGCCCACCACCAGGGCGATCTCCACGCCCCGCTCGCGCACGGCGGCGATCTCGCGCGCCAGGCGGCCGATCATGGCCGGGTCGATGCCGTAGTCCATGTCGCCCATGAGGGCCTCGCCGCTCAGCTTGAGCAGGACACGTCGATAGGGCAGATCGGTGGGGGCTGTCATGGCGGGCGGTGACTCCTGTCAGGAACGATACATCAGCTCAAAAAAAGGGGACATCCACGGATGCCCCCGGTTCGGTGCCGCGCCGGCCTCAGCTGGCCTTGACCTGGGCCATGACCTCGGCGGCGAAGTCCTCCTTCTTCTTCTCAATGCCCTCGCCCACCTCCATGCGCGCGAAGCGCAGCACGCGGGCGCCCTTGCCCTTGAGCAGCTTGCCCACGGTGGTGTCCGGATCCTTGACGAAGGGCTGACCCAGCAGGGTGATCTCGCCCAGCCACTTGCGGAGGCGGCCGGTGACCATCTTCTCCACGATGTTGTCCGGCTTGCCGCTCTCCTTGGCCTGGGCGGTGAAGATCTCCTTTTCCTTCTCCATCATCTCTGCCGGAACCTCGCTCTCGTCCACACACACGGGCCGGCTGGCGGCGATGTGCATGGCGATGTCCTTGCGCAGTTCCTCGTCGCCGCCGACCACCTCGACCACCACGCCGATGCGCATGCCGTGGCGGTAGGTGCCCAGCTCACCCTCGCTGGCCTCCAGCAACTCGGCGCGGCGCATCTGAATGTTCTCGCCGATCTTGGCCACCAGCTCCTTGCGCACGTCCTCGATGCTCTTGCCGTCCTCCAGGGCCTGCTCGGCCAGCCGGGACACGTCGGTGATGCCGGTCTCCAGCACCTTCTGCGCCACGGCCCTGGCGAAGCGGTCGAAGTTCTCATCCTTGGCCACGAAGTCGGTCTCGCAGTTGACCTCCACGATGGCCGCCTTCTTGCGGTCGTCGGACAGGGCGATGACCACCTGCCCCTCGGCGGCCACGCGGCCGGCCTTCTTGACGGCCTTGGCGGCGCCCGACTTGCGCATGGCCTCGATGGCCTTCTCCATGTCGCCGTCGGCGGCCACCAGGGCCTTCTTGCACTCCATCATCCCCGCGCCGGTACGCTCGCGGAGTTCCTTTACCATTGCAGCGGTAATTGCCATTTCGTGTGCTCCAGGATTCTGTTGACGGGATGGGGTCAGCGGGCGGCGCCCTGCGCCTCGCCACCGGCGGTTTCCTCGTCGGCCTCGACGAACTCGTCGCCCTTGGCGCCGGTGGCCGCGGCGGCCTTGCCTTCCAGGATGGCGTCGGCGGCGGCGGTGACGAACAGCTGGATGGACCGCATGGCGTCGTCGTTGCCGGGGATGACGTAGGCGATGCCGTCCGGCGAATTGTTGGTGTCCACCACGGCCACCACGGGGATGCCCAGTTTCTTCGCCTCCTGCACGGCGATGCGCTCGTAGCCCACGTCGATCACGAACAGGGCATCGGGTAGCCGGTTCATGTCCTTGATGCCGCCCAGGCTCTTCTCCAGCTTGGCCAGCTCACGCCGGCGCATGAGCACCTCTTTCTTGCTCAGGCGGTCGAAAGTGCCGTCGCTCTCCATGGCCTCCAGCTCCTTGAGGCGCTTGATGGACTGCTTGACGGTCTTGAAGTTGGTCAGCATGCCGCCCAGCCAGCGCTGGTTCACGTAGGGCATGCCGGCCCGCTCGGCCTCTTCCTTGATGGTGTCGCGCGCGGAGCGCTTGGTCCCGACGAACAGGATCACTCCCCCGTTGGCGGCCAGCTTGCCGAGGTAGTTCATGGCCTCCTCGAACAGTGGCAGGGTCTTTTCCAGGTTGATGATATGGATCTTGTTGCGCTCCCCGAAAATGTACGGGGCCATCTTGGGATTCCAGTAGCGGGTCTGGTGGCCGAAGTGCACACCGGACTCCAGCATCTGGCGCATGGTGACCTTGGGCATGGAATTCTCCGAATCTAGGGTTGTGACTGCCACGTGCCCCGCCCAGCAACCGGATCGCTCCGGCACCCCGCTGGACGTCCCGACACGTGTGGGATTTGCCTGCGGACAGGCGCGCGGCTTTATACCACATCGCCGCCCGCCGCGGCCACCGGCTCAGCCGCCCGCCGGCACCTCGCGGATGAGATAGAAGGGCCGCACCGGGTCGTCCTCGAACACCAGCTCGTGCTGGCCGGGGGCCAGGTGCAGGCGGGCGCTGGCCTGCCGGAACGGCCCCACCGGGCTGACGGCCCCATACACCATGTAGTCCCGCCCGCCCAGCAGGGGGGAGTAGATGCGTACCCTCTTGCCGCGCAGGCGCACCTGGAAGCCGCCGTAGGGCTTGGCCAGCGGCTCGCCCACGAAGATGCCCTGGCCGGGCATCTGCACGCTCTTCCAGTAGGCCTCCAGCAGCGACTCGCCCGCCGCGTAGTGGGCCAGCATCACCTCCGGGTGGGGGAACTTGCCGACGAAGTTGCACGGCTCCACCACCGCCCCGTAGCTGCCGGTGGCCCCCGCCTCCAGCCAGCGCAGGGCGCTCATCTGGCCGGTGCCGTCCAGCACCCCGCCGGTGGAGGTGAGATGATCGGCCACCGCCCCCGGCAGGAAGCGGTTGCTGGCGATGTCCGGCACCTGGGCAAGGCCCGTGAAATAGGCCACCACCGCGCGCCGGCCGCGCAGGGCGCGGGTCTTGAGGCGCTTGTAGCGCAACCGGTCGTTGATCTGCTCGGGCA
>JALVPS010000245.1 GCA_027031685.1 Gammaproteobacteria bacterium
CTGTTCTTCCGCCACGCCGCCCCCCTGCGGCGCGGCCGTCGGTTTCGCGCAGGGCGGCGGTCACGTCGCGGCCGCTCTGGTCCACGGCGCGCCGCAGGGGGGCGGCGTGGCGGAAGAACAGGGGCGCGCCGGTGGGCGCCGGGCCGGCCACCTGCATGCGCTCGTCCAGGGCCATGTCCCAGCCTGGCGGCAGGTCCCAGGCCACCAGGGTGGCGGCGTCCAGGTAGGCGGTCTCCTCCATGGGCTCGGCGATCTTGAGCGCATAGCGGCCGTCCTTGGCGCGCGGCAGGCCGGTCGGCAGCAGGAAGTGCTCCCACGGGCGCGGGGGCGCGTACTCGCCCCGCCCCAGGTTGAAGCCGATGCCGCCCACACCCAGCAGGTCGGAGACGAAGGCGTAGCGCTGCCCGTCCCAGGCGAACAGCACCGGGCAGCTGGCCAGCTGGCGCTGCGTCTCGGCGATGCGATGCAGGCCGGGGGCCAGGCCGGTCTCGGTCTGGTACACGCCGTCCGGCCACTGCAGGGCCACGAAGTCGGCGCGGCCCTCCGGCCCCAGGCCGAGCGCCAGGGGCTGCAGCGACTGGCCCGGCCCGCTGCCGGGGCGCCACTGGCCGGCCAGGGTCCAGCGCGAGTCCACGCGCAGCGACACCTGCGTGCCCAGTCCGGAGGCGTTGGAGCGCATGCTGTGGGCCTGCTCCTCGCGCCCGCTCAGGGCCAAGGCCGCGAACGGATAGCGCCCCTTGCCGGCCGGCCACCAGGCCAGCCCGTCGCCGCGCCGCGCCAGCAGGCCGTAGCCCCGCGCCGGCGTGGCCAGCAGCGGCGCCGCGCCGGCCAGCGGCCCGTCCGCGGCAAAGCGCTCGCTGGCCCGGCCCTCGGCCACGGCCAGCACCCGCCAGCCGGCAGGCGTGGCCAGCCACAGGTCCAGGCGGCCATCGCCGTCGGCATCCAGGGCGGCCAGCCAGGCCCAGGCGGGCCACTCCTTGGCCTGCCATAGCGTGCGGCCCCTGGCCTCGGGCCCGCGCCAAACGCGCAGGGCGCCGTCGGGGGTGACGCCGTACAGCTCCGGCCAGCCGTCGCTGTCCAGGTCGGCGGCCACCGCCGCCAGCAGGTCGGTGGCACGGAAGTCGGCCCAGCCCTCGGCGGCGTGGTAGTTCCACAGCCGGTCGTTGATGAACACGGCGTGGCCGCCCCCGGGGTGCAGCACCACGATGTCCAGGTCGCGGTCGCCATCCAGGTCGACGACCAGCACCTGCCGGCTGGGACGCGCGCCACCGGCCAGCCCCTGGCCGGCGGCCAGGGGGCGGAAGCTGCCGTCCAGGTTGTTGTTGAACAGCTCGTCCGGGCCGTCGGCGTTGACCGTGAACAGGTCCAGGTCGCCGTCGTGGTCGGCGTCGAACCAGGCGCAGTCCACCGTGTCGCCGCGCCCGGCGGTGCCGGTGGCGGCGGTCACGTCCTGCCAGCCGTCGGCGGTGCGGCGCCACAACCGATTGGGGCCGCGCCGGCACAGGTAGAGGTCGGTGCGGCCGTCGTTGTCGTAGTCGCCCCAGGCGGCGGCACGCACGCCATCGATGCCGCTCAGGGGCGAGTCGGGCACGGCCCGCCAGCGGCCGTCGGCCGCGCGCCGCAGCAGCCGGCTGCGGCCGGCGCCGTCCACGGTGAGCAGGTTGTCGGCGCGGCCGTCAACGTCCAGATCGGCCAGCGCCAGCGGCAGCGGCCCGTCGCCGGCGGCCGGGCCGGGCACCGTGCCCGCCGCCCGCGCCGTGTCGAACAGCGCGCCTCGGGGCGGGCGGCCGGTGGCCCGCGCCGTGGCCGGGGCGTCCAGGGTGATGGCCTCGGCCTTGGGCCCCATGCGCGTGTACTTGAACTCGGCCAGATGGGCCAGCGGGTTGCGGGCCATGCGCTGATAGTCGGCCATGAGGGCGCGCGCCTCGTCCAGGCGGCGCAGCCGACGCAGGACCTGGAAGGCGCCGTAGTAGGCACTGCGCAGGTAAGGGTCGCGCTCGATGGCGGCGCGGTAGTGGACCAGGGCCGGCTCGGCCTGCCCCTGCTGAGCCAGGCACTGGCCGCTGAAATAGTGGGCATAGGCGTCCCGGTCGTCGGTCGCCAGCACCTTGCCGAAGTCGACCAGGGCCGCTTGGCAGTCGCCGCCGTGCAGCGCCAGCAGGGCGGCGGTATAGCGCGCGCGCAGGTGGTCTGGATGCACGGCCAGCACCCGCCGCAGGCGCGCCAGGGCGCGCTCGCTGTCGCCCTCCTGCTGGCGGTTGAGCGTGGCGATGGCCAGGTTCACCCGCAGATCGGGCTGGTCCGGGTAACGGGCCACCAGGGCGGCAAACACCTCGTGGGCCGCCGCGTAGTCGAACTGACCCATGAGGCCCACGCCGTGGTTGTTTTCCGCCACCGCTGCGGGCGGCAGGCCGTGCCCGCCGGCCGGCGCGCCCCCTCCGCCACCGCAGGCAGCCAGCAACAGGGTCAACAACAGGGCGATCAGGAGGCGGTCAATACGATTCACGGGCGGGGTACTCCTGCATGGAGATCGGAGAGATTAGTTCCACCTTGTCACATGGAGCTATGCTCGAAAGTGGTGTACGGAGGGATTGAGAGAGGCGGCGTACCCTGCTGGAATCGGATGTTCGAAACTGATTGAACAGCAGAGGAGGTACGCCACCATGGGCAAAGATAGCGTAGTTGAATTTCGCAAGCCAGGGATGGTTGAGGACCCGCTGACGGAGCTGTTGCGACGCGGTGCGCGGCGGCTGATCGAGCAGGCCATCGAGGCGGAGCTGGCCGAGCTGCTGGGGCGGTACGAGGGGCAAGTGGACGAGGGGGCCATTGATCACTTCGCGCGTATCTACCAGGCCAGGCACCCCAGGCGGTGGCCTGCCTGGAGAAGGGCAGGTAAGACCTGCTGGCCTACGGTGGCTCGCAGTACACGGAGCCAGCCCATCCCCCATCAAATTCAGTGAGGATTTTTCGAGATAGCAGGCTCAACCCTGTTCTGATAGTGTCGGACCCAACAGAGATCACTGACCGTGGACGAGCACATGAGTCGAGGTACTTTCGATACCGGGAGCCATAAACAAACCGGCGCTGTAGCGGACAGCCCTGGCGCCGGCAATACACACATCCTCGACGCCTACCTGGAAGAGGGCGATCCTGTTCCCCACATCGTACGACGGACCCTGTATCTGGCGGTCCCCCTGACCACGCTATTCCTGATCCTTACCCAGCTGGTACCGAAAAATCTTGATTTCCTGCACCAGCTCGCCGGCGGAGTGATGGGCGATATCGAGGCATGGCGCACTTACGTCGATACACGGCTGCGTGTTTCCACAGAAGAGCTGCTGAAACACACCCTGTTGATCACTTACATTTCAATGTACATGGCCATGTGGTGGGTCTATTTCCAATCGAGGCTCTGCGATGAAGCGGATGCCTGCGGACGGCTAACGCGGCCACTGAAGATACAGTCCTTGCGACGGCTACTGGGATATAGCAGTATGCACTGGGACAGCGAGCCCGCGCGTAGTGAACAGCTTGTCGAAACTTATCGGGAAAAGGGCAACGCCGGCATGCAGGTGCTCGCGATTCTAATCGCTGTATCACTGCTGATCATCGACAAGATCGTGGACATCCTGCCATTCAACAGCATTGACTCGTTATGGAAGCAAGTGATCGTGTGGTTGGGACTCATGTCGGCATCGGTATCCTTCATTGGCTTTGTTCTGTGTGTCGACTCTTTCGACACCATTTTCAACCGATTCAAGACAGAAGCGGTGCGCAACATCATGGTTCACCACTTCTACAAGTACACCATCAACCCCCGTTACATCGCCACCGCCTGCATGTTGTTTTCTTTGATCATGCTCCTTGCCTACTACAGTGAAGTGATCGCCTCTCTGGCAATCGGCGTGCTCGTGGTGGCGGGATTCAAATTCTGGTTTCCCGACCTGCGCGCCACATGTCGGGGTCTTTACAAGGGACTGCCGCCAAACACCCGTCACCGCCGCTACAAGACCCTGTCGTTCTTGTTGCTTGTCACCCCACTGGTTCTGCAATCAGTTGTTGCATTCTTGATAGGCAATGCCTGATTACCTGTTCGCGGTGACGAGTGCCATTCTGTGGGCCCTATCCGTTCCCATCATCAGCATCGGCATAAACCGGTCCACCGATAAGGATCGCCGCTCACACGTGTTGGCAGGATTGATGACTTCAATGGCATCGGGGACAGCCGCCTTATCTCTCGTGGTTATCGCCCTTGATCAGCCTCTTAGCATTAATCTCGAATTGGCTCTGGCCGGTCTTTTCACGTTCCCCCTGGCGACGGGAGTCTATTATTTCTCTGGGGTCGCCCTGCGGGGGCGGGCTGATATCGCGGCGCTGTTCAGCAAGGTCAAGCCCTTGTTCTCAGTTGCTCTTGCCGTGTTAGTACTGCACGAAACCATGGACACGGGCATGGCCGTCAGTCTGGCATTCATCGCCACCGGCACCGTTATGCTGCTTTTGAGCTCCCTGTCCCACACGGTGAAAACCTCGGGTGTGCTGCTCGGCCTGGTGACGGCACTATTCTGGGCGATTGGCGAATTCTTCATGAAAAGAGGCATGATGGACACCCATCCCATCGCAGCTAATCTCTCTGCCTTGACTATTGGTGCGATCCTGTTTTCCCCCTTCGCCATCAGGCCGCTGTATAGCGTCTTCCGCTCCCGGCATGGCCTTATGTCTTTGTGGCCATTCCTGTTGCACGGCGTTATCAGCTTTGGTATTGCGTATTCTTTCTTCTTTTTTTCTCTTGAACGCATCGGCCTTGGGCGCACCATACTTATCAATGCCTTCTGGCCGATCCTGGGCATCCTCATTACGGCTCTGATCCGCGTGCTTGCAAAAAAGCGGCTGGAGCTGCATCCACTGGTGTTGGTGGCCGCACTGCTCCTGCTCTGTGGCAGTCTTTTACAGGCAGCGTCGGTTCAATAACCGATAAGGAACCAGACATCGGCGTTGTTGCATAACTCGAGGGCAGTCCCCATTCAGGGGGGGTGTTCAGGCACTGCAGGAGGAGGCGAAGAGCGATGTCGCAGCCGAAGCGGAGGTATCGGGTCAGGAACTGGCCTGCTTACAATG
>JALVPS010000246.1 GCA_027031685.1 Gammaproteobacteria bacterium
CCCCAGGATCATGAACATCACGAAGCCGATGAAGATGGCGTGCTTGTGGGCGGAGACCACATAGGGCGGCGGCCAGCCGCCGCCCAGCTCCCGCTGCACCAGCATGGTCAGCCCCAGCAGCACGCCGAGGACGAGAAAGCCGAAGGCGGTCTTGATGAAGCGCCGGACCAGGGGGTTCATGAGCGCTCAGCGTTTGACGCGCAGATCCGGCAGGCTGGCGTTGGCCAGCACGTGCAGCACCACGCCGACACCGGCGAAGAACACGATGCTGGCCATCAGGCTGCCGACGATCTCCTGGGGCTGGTCCTGGTACCACCAGGCCGCAGCGCCGGATCCAACGGCAGCCAGATAGGAAAGGATGGCCAGACCCAGCAGGATCTTGCGCGGCAGGGAGCGGCGTTCGGCCTGATGTCTGGGAATCATGGCATGGCCTCGCAAAGCGAATGGAACTGCATGATACCCGAACGGCCGGCTCAGTGGCGCAACAACTGGCGCCAGCCCGGCGGCGCGTCGAACAGCCGCCGGGCAGCGAAGGCCAGCCGGTGAGTGCCGTGGCAACGGGCGCAGGCCTGCACCGCCAGGGTGCCGAGCGTCCGGCCGCTCTGTTTCGGATCGCCTTCGGTGATCGCCCGGGCCATCGCGTCCAGCGTCCGGGTCATGGCCGGGCCCGGATACGGCGGCGCCGCAGGCCGATGACACTGCCCGCAGGTCTGTCCGAGGCGGTCCATGCCCTGACGCAGGCGCGTCAACGCATCGCCGGCACCAACCGAATCGCCGTCGGTGATGGCGATCTTGACGCGATTCAGCTCGCGCCCCAGCACGACCATGTGCTCGCGGTAGGGCACCTCCGCCGGGGGCACGGTGATGGCGGAAAAATCGGGCGCCCGATAGAGGATGGCCGTCACCGTCTGGTAGTCGGCATGGCAGGCCCGGCAACTCTCCCCGAGGGCATCGAGCAGCACCGGCACCGCCCCGGTATCCTGCGCCCGGACCGCCTTTTCCAGACGCGCCAGCCCGCCCGCGTCCAGCTTCGACGCCCACTCGGGGACCATCTCCCCAATCTGCCGATAGTGCCGCACGAAACGCGCCGTCCAGTCGGCCATGCGTTGCGCGTCGCCACGCTCGGCGTATTCCCGGATCGCCTGCATCTCCCGGCGCAGGTTGAACATGGTGTGCAGCCAGACCTGTCGCTTGTTCTGCGGCTTGTACCATTTGGCCAGTTCGGGCGGCGGCCGCTTGAGCAGGATCACCCGCCCGCGATGCCATTCGGTCATGGCCGCCACCACGGCCACCAGCAGGGCGAGCAGGATCAGATAATGGTGCCAGCGCACGAAAGAGCCCTTGACGAAAAACGGCCGGCCGGGCGTCCCTGCCCGTTACCGGCGTCGGGATGGGGAAATCGCGGCGAACCCGTCACCGCGGGATGCCGGCGCCCGTCAGCCGCACTTGGAGTCGCCGCAGTTCAGGCAGGTCATGCAGCCGTCCATCTTGACCACGGCCTTGGTGCTGCACTTGGCGCACAACTGGGCGCCAGCGGGGAAGTCGGCGCTGCCTTCCGCCTCGGCGGCCTGCTGGGT
>JALVPS010000247.1 GCA_027031685.1 Gammaproteobacteria bacterium
CGGCGGCTGGCTGGCCAAGGTGCTCACCGACATCCCCGGCAGCTCGGCCAGCTTCGGCTACGGCTTCGTCACCTACAGCAACCGGGCCAAGCAGGCCCTGCTGGGCGTGCGCGCCGACACCCTGGCCTGCCACGGCGCGGTCAGCGAGGCCACGGTGCGGGAGATGGCCGAGGGCGCCCTGGCCCGCGCCGGGGCCGATGTGGCGGTGGCCATCAGCGGCATCGCCGGGCCCGGTGGCGGCAGCCCCGACAAGCCGGTGGGCACCGTGTGCTTCGGCCTGGCGGCCGCCGGCCGCCCCACCCGCGCCGAGACCCGCCACTTCGCTGGCGACCGGACCGCGGTGCGGCGCCAGTCCGTGGCCCACGCCCTGCGGCGGCTGCTGGCGGCCACGGGCGGCGAATGAGCCGCCGCGCCCGCCGCTACAGGTCCGGCCGCCGATAGCCCCCGGGCACGCCGCTCTTGGACAAGACGATCTGCCACAGCTGGGTGACGCGGGCGCGGAAGGCACCGGCGCAACTGAGCAGGTAGTAGCGCCACATGCGGTGGAAGCGCTCGCCATAGCGGTCGCGGAAGGCCGGCCAGGCGGCCTCGAAGTTGGCGTGCCAGGCCATGAGGGTGCGGTCGTAGTCGGCGCCGAAGTTGTGCACGTCCTCCACCACCAGCAGTTCGTACACGGCCTCGGTGACCTGGGCCAGCGAGGGCAGCTCGGAGTTGGGGAAGATGTAGCGCTCGATCCACGGGTCCATGCCCTCCTCCGGCCGGCTGGTGCCGATGGTGTGCAGCAGGAACAGGCCGCCGTCGGGCAGGCAGCGCTCGGCCACCTCGAAGTAGCGGCGATAGTTCCGGTGCCCCACGTGCTCGAACATGCCCACGCTGACGATGGCGTCGAAGGGCTCGTCGATCTCGCGGTAGTCCTGCTTGCGGATCTCCACCGGCAGGCCGCGGCAGCGCTCGCGGGCCCAGGCGATCTGCTGGTCGGAGATATTGATGCCCACCACCTCCACGCCGTGGCGCCCGGCGGCGTAGCGGGCGAAGCTGCCCCAGCCGCAGCCGATGTCCAACACGCGCATGCCGGGCCGCAGGCGCAGCTTGCGGCAGATCAGCTCCAGCTTGGCGACCTGCGCCTCGTCCAGGCTGCGCGCGTTGCGCCAGTAGCCGCAGGAATAGGCCATCCAGGGGTCGAGCATGGCCTGGTACAGGTCGTTGCCGAGGTCATAGTGGGCCTCGGCCACCTCGCGGGCGCGGTGGCGGGTCTGCAGGTTGCGCCAGCGCATGCGCAGCTCGGCCATGCGCGCCACCAGCGGCCGCACGTCACGGTGCAGGCGGGCGCGCAGGATGCGCTCGATGAACTGATCCACGCGCTCGGCGTCCCACTGCCCGTCCATGTAGGACTCGCCCAGGCCGAGCGAGCCCTGCCGCAGGATGCGCCCGAACACGCTGCGGTCGTGCACCTGCATGTCCCACGGGCGGTCACCGTTGATCCGGATGTCGGCCTGCCGCAGCAGGCCCTCCACCAGTGTCGAGAAGCTGCGTACTCGCATTGCAAATCCTCCTGAGTGGGAAGTGCCACCAGAACTCCGCTCCCGGATCCGCTTCCCTGCATCGTCGCCGGATGTCGCCGTGCGCACCGGCTTGTTGTCGTTGCCTGAGTGAGTATAGTCAGCCCGCGTCCGCCAGCGGGATGCGCGGCACCTCCTGCACGTGGCCGGCACGGCAGGTCCAGCGGCCGCGGCGCGAGGCGATGCGGTCGGCCCAGCGGGTGGTCTCCGGCAGGCGGTAGCGCGGCGCGCAGCGCAGCACCCAGTCGCAGGCGGTGGGCAGGGAGATGCGATGACCCACCGAGACATACAGCGGCCGCACGGCCCGCCGCGTGCGCAGCACGCAGCCGATCACCTCGTCACCATCACACAGGGGCACCTGGCTGCCGCGCGCTTCGGGCAAGGGTATGTGGGTGCCGATGAGGCGCGACTTGGCCACGCCGATGGTGGGCCAATCGAGCAGCACGCCCAGGTGGCAGGCCAGGCCGAAGCGGCGCGGGTGGGCATAGCCCTGCCCGTCACAGAGGATGAGATCGGGGAGTTGCCGCAGCTGCGCCCAGGCCGCCAGGGCGGCGGGCACCTCGCGGAAGGAGAGCAACCCCGGCACGTAGGGAAAGTTCGCCGGGGCGCGGCCGATTCGGCACTCCAGCGGCTGCAGGCCGGGGTAGTCGAGGACGACGATGGCAGCGCGGGCGGTGCGCCCGTCGTCCTCGAAGCCAATGTCCACGCCGGCCACGCGGCGCACCTCGTCTGGCAGACGATCCTCGCGCACCACCCGTGGGCGCAACCACTCCTGGATGCGGCGCGCCTCCTCGGGCGTGACGTCCCACGGGTGGGTGACGGGGGGATCGGCGCCGGCCGGCCCGGACATGGCGCCCGACCCGGCGCTCAGTCCACGCTGCCGGTCTCGAGTTCCCGCTCGGCGCGGCGGGCAGGTGCGCCGAGCCGCCGGCCGGCGCGCTCGTGCAGCGAGACCACGTTGCCCGGCGGCCGGGCCGCGGCCGGCGCCCTGGACCGCTCGGGCAGCTCCATGACGATGCGCTTGAGAATGCGCGAGAAGGTGAGATCCTCGTTGAGAAACATCAGGCCGATGCCGTGCGGGTTGCGGTGCACGACCATGGCCGGACTGCGGATGGCGCAACTGCCGTCCCCGTCCGGCACGTCGAAGGCCACCTCCACCACCCGGTCCACCGGGAACCGGCGGGTGTCGCCGAGGCGCACATAGATGCCGCCCGTGCTGATGTTCTGCATTTCGCCGTCGGCCAGAATCTCCGCGCCGTTGTAGAGGCGGACACCAACCTCAAGCGGCTTGCGTCGACAATAACGATGCTCCATTGCTTCCCCCTTTGTGTGGCTTCCATGGCACCGATGGATGTCGTCCTTGGGCTTTGGATGAATAGGTCACCGAAAGTTCCATTTCAGTAACCCGGTCTGGCGAAGGACCCGAACCGGGCGCCTTCCATGAGCCGCTCGAAATCGGGCTCTTCCACATAGATCAGCTCCTCGTGGTCGCCGGCCTCGAAATACAGCACGGGGCAGTCGCGCACCGCCTCGTCCACCCACGTCTCCAGGCCGTAGGCGGGGCCGATGGCCGGCACCGCACCCAAGGCGCAGTCGGTGAACACTTCGCCGGTCTCCTGCTCCGTGGCCAGCGTCAGGCCGGGCCGGTCGGCCAGGTAGCGCAGGACGTCCACGTCCACCGTATGGTCGGCGGGCAGCACGGCCAGCAGGAAATCCCCGCCGTCGCGCAGCAGCACGCCCTTGGCGATGCTGTCCGGCGCCACGTGCGCGGAATAGGCGGATTCCATGGCCGAACCGGTGTGGTGGTGCCGTCGGATCTGGTAGACGACACCCTTCTCGTCGAGGTAACGCTGGACGGTCGGGGCGATGGCCATGGTGCGGTCGACAGTGTGAACCATGTCTCGAATATGGGTATACCGGACACGGTTTCCAATTTCCATGCCTTGCGGAATAAAGGTACAACTCGACGGACGGAATTGTGACAAATGTCAAACTGGGGCGTTTTCCTGATCGCCCCTCAGGCGCCACAACGGCGACAGACGACCTTGGAAGATTCCAGCACCGCGCCCAGCCCGGCGTGGGGGCGATAGGTGGTGCAGCCCTTGAGGCCGAGCCGCCAGGCCTGGCGGTAGATGTCGGTGAAGTCCGCAAAGGGGTAGTCGCCGGGCACGTTGACGGTCTTGGACACGGCGTTGTCCACCCACGGCTGCAGGGCGGCCTGCATGGCCAGGTGGTCGTGGGGCGAGAGTTCCAGGGCGGTGACGAAGGTGAGCGGCAGGGCCGCGCTATCGCCGTGCCGGGCGCGCCACAGGGCATAGGCGTAGTCCTCCACCGTGAATTCCCGCTCGCCCCCGTCCGGCTGCACCACGTGGCGTCGATACTGCAGGTCGAAGATCGGCTCGATGCCGGAAGATACGTTGTCGGCCAGCAGGGAGATGCTGCCGGTGGGCGCCAGCGCCACCAGATGGCTGTTGCGCGTGCCGTGGCGGGCGATGGCTGCCTGCAGGGCGGCCGGCAGGCGCTGGATGAAGGGCGAGCGCAGGTAGCCGTCGCGGTCGTAGAAGGGAAAGGTGCCCTTCTCCCGCGCCAGGGCCACCGAGCTGCGGTAGGCCGTGAACAGCAGCTCGCGCAGGATGCGGGCGGCCATGTCGCGCGCCGCCTGACTGGCGTAGTGCAGGCCGAGCATGACCAGGGCATCGGCCAGGCCGGTCATGCCCAGCCCCAGGCGGCGACTGCCGCGCGCCTGGGCGCGCTGCGCCGGCAGCGGAAAGCCGGACACGTCGATCACGTTGTCCAGCAGGCGCACGGCCAGCGGCACCCAGCGGCGCAGCCCGGCGAAGTCGAAGCGGGCCTCGGGCGTAAAGGGGTCGCGCACGAAGCGCGTCAGGTTGAAGGAGCCGAGACAGCAGGCACCGTAGGGCGGCAGGGGGATCTCGCCGCAGGGGTTGGTGGCCACGATGCGCTCGCGGTAGGCGAGGTTGTTCTCGTGGTTGATGCGGTCGATGAACAGCACGCCCGGCTCGGCCGAGTCGTAGTTGGCGCGCATGATATGCCGCCACAGGTCGCGCGCCCGCACACGCCGCAGCACACGGCAGGGCACCGGCCCCGGCTGGCCCGGCCAGTGCCGCTGCACCACCTCGCCCGCGCTGTCCAGGGCCGCGGCGGGAAAGACCAGCGGCCAGTCGGCGTCGCGCGCCACGGCGGCCATGAAGTCGTCCGTCACCAGCACCGACAGATTGAAGTGGGTGAGCGTGCCCGGCTCGCGCTTGGCGTCGATGAAGGCCTCGATGTCCGGGTGGTCGCAACGCAGGGTGCCCATCATGGCGCCGCGCCGCGTGCCGGTGGACAGCAGCGTGGCGCACACGTCGTCCCACACCTTGAGGAAGGAGACCGGGCCGGAGGCGATGGTGCCGGCGCGCCGCGCGCGGGCCCCGCGCGGGCGCAGGGTGGAGAAGTCGTAGCCCACGCCGCCGCCCTGCTGCATGGTGAGGGCGCCCTCCTTGAGGGCCTCGAAGATGCCCTCCATGG
>JALVPS010000248.1 GCA_027031685.1 Gammaproteobacteria bacterium
CGGCCGGGTGCACGCCGAGCTGGCCGCGGGCACCTGGACCCTCAAGACCGCCGACCAGCCGCTGCGCCTGGCCGCCGGCACCAGCGTGCTGGACGCCGAGCTGCGGGGCAGCCATGTGCAGGCCAGCGCCAAGCTGGACCTGGGGTCGGACATCCGCGCCCAGACCGCCCTCAAGCTGGACGGGCCGTGGTCGGCGCCGCGCGTGGACGGCAAGCTGCAGGCGCGCATCGCCGACCTGGGCTTCCTGGCCGCCCTCACCCCCCAGCTGCAGGCGGTCACCGGCCGGCTGGACGCCGATCTCGACTTCGTCGGCCCGCTGCGCACGCCGGGGCTGCTCGGACAGGTGGCCCTGCGCGACTTCGGCGCCGAGGTGCCGGCCGTGGACCTGCGCCTGGAGCGGACCCGCTTCACGGCCCGCGCCGATGGGCAGGGGCCCCTCACCCTGGATGGCGAGGCCCACGCCGGCCCGGGCCGCCTCGCCCTGTCCGGCCGGCTCGATCCGGCCACGCGCCGCCTCACGGCGCGCCTGCGGGGCAAGGACTTCGCCGTGGCCGACTCCGCGCGCATGCGCGTGCGCATCTCGCCCGACCTGACCCTGGCCATGGACGGCCAAGGCATGGCCGTGGAGGGCGAGCTGCGCGTGCCGCAGGCCTTCATCGACGCCAAGGGCGGCGGCGGGGACATCGCCACCGTCTCCCCCTCGCCGGACGTGGTGCTGGTGGACGCCGACGGCCAGCGCCAGGCGGCGCGCCGGCCGCCGCGCCTGGCCCTCAAGGTGCGCGTGGTGCTGGGCGACGACGTGCGCGTCAAGGTGGCCGATTTCCATGGGGCGCTCAAGGGCAGCCTGCTGGTGGAGCAGTCGCCGGGCGAGGCCATGCCGCGCGGCACGGGCACCATCGAGGTGGTCAACGGCGACTACGTGGTGTACGGCCAGCAGCTCAAGGTGCAGCGCGGGCGCGTGCTGTTCGGCGGCGGCCCGGTGGACAACCCGCGCCTGGACATCGACGTGGCGCGCCGCGTGGAGGCCTACGACGTGCTGGCCGGCGCCCGCATCCGCGGCACCGCCCAGGCCCCCCTGCTGCAGCTCTACTCCGAGCCGCCCATGCCCGACGCCAGCATCCTGTCCTACATGCTGCTCGGCCAGCCGCCGGGCACCAAGGGCGCCAGCTTCACCCTGGGCAAGTACCTCACGCCGCGCCTGTACGTCAGTTACGGCATCGGCCTGTTCAACGCCATCAACACCTTCAACCTGCGCTACAGGCTCACCGACAAGCTGGCCGTGGAGGCCGCCTCCGGCCTGGCCAGCAGCGCTGACCTGATCTACACCATCGAGCGCTGAAATGGCGGGTGAACACCTCGTGCCCAGGGGTGCGGCGTGCGGCGGACAGGGTGTGGTGGCCGTGGCGCAGGCGGTCGTCCTGCCGGCGCATCCGGGCGCATCCGCAGGGAGAATGGCAGCGGCGCCATCAGGACCGCTGCGCGGTGGTGGCTTGCCGAAGAAGGTGGCGGCGCACAGCGGCAGCAGGGTCTGCCACGGAAGGCGCGCAATGGATGACACGAGGCGAGCCGACGGCCCTCCTTGTAATAGGATCGACCGCCGGTCGGACCGGCAGATCGGCTGGATGTGAAAAATTTCACATCGCGCTACCGTAATCCTTCGCTGCAGTCCGGTTGTCGACCTTGGTACACTGAATCCGTCGAATCCACGGGGCGCCCCTCATGTCACAAGAAGGGGTTGGCGCGCACTCTGCGCGCAGGGGGCGCCCCGGCGGGGGTCTAATTAGAGGGCTGGATGCCCTCTCTTTTTTGCCTGGCGGACGGGGGCATTCGCGCCGTGCACCGCCACGACGCTACAATCTGACACCCGACCACCGATTGAGTTCCCACCTCGAGTTCCTGCCATGGCCTCGTCCGACCCCGATCCACGCCCGCCCGGCTTCCTGTCCATCCTGCGCAGTGTGGCTGCCGCCTTTTTTGGCGTGCAGAGCGAGCACAACCGCGAGCGCGACTTCCGCCATGGCAAGCCCATCCACTTCATTGTCGCCGGCCTGCTCGGCACGGCCCTGTTCGTGCTGCTCATGTGGGGTCTGGTGCGCCTGGTGCTGGGCCTGGCCGGTGGCTGATTCCCCCGGCGGGCCCTTGCCGCCCTGTCCGCCGTCCCGTTGAGGGTGGTCACAGGCCGGTCGGCGCGCCTGTGACCACCTTGGAAAGCCGGCCGTGACCCGCTGGCGGGGCGACGCGGCGCCTTTTACATTGCGTGGCACTGAAAACGACAAGGACCCGGTCGATCGTGCACACCAAGATCCGAGTCACCGAACTGCGCCGCGGCATGTTCGTGGCCGAGCTGGACCGCCCGTGGGAGGAGTCGCCCTTCCTGCTGCAGGGCTTTCGTGTGGACAGCGAGGAGGACATCGCCCAGCTGCAGGCCTGCTGCGAGCACGTCTATATCGACCCGGCGCGCAGCGAGGGTCTGCCGCTGGCCTTTGGCCGTTCGGTGAGCGCCAAACCCGTGGTGGAGACCACCCGCGCCACCGTGGAGCGGGCCGTGCGATGTGAGCCGGCCCTCGACCGCGCCCCGCTGGACGATGCCCTGGACGGTGCGCCGGCCGGTCCGGCCGAGGCGCGCATCACGCGCATCCGGGGCAACCCCCGCGCCGGGCGTGTCAACGCCTCGCGCGGCCCGCGCGAGCTGCACGCCCTGCTCGACCTGCCGGGCGAGTTCGTGGAGTACCGCGATCTCAAGCCGGTGGAGGAGGAGATGCCCACCGCGCGTGAGGTGCAGGCCGAGCTCAAGGCGGCGGTGGAGCGCTCCCTGGAGCGGCTCCGGAACCACGAGGCGCTGGAAGTGGGCGAGATCGACAACGCCACCGGCGCGCTGGTGGAGAGCATGGTACGCAACGCCGATGCTTCCTACCTGCTGCTGCAGCTGCGCGAGAAGGATCCCTCCACCTACTTCCACAGCATCGACGCGGCCGTGTTGGCGGTGCTGTTCGGCCGCCACATGGGGCTCAGCCCGGCCCAGCTCAAGACCCTGGCCATGGGGGTGCAGTTGCTGGACGTGGGCAAGATCCGCCTGCCGCGCGCCTTGCTGACCAAAAAGGGTGCGCTGTCTTCCGAAGAGGTGCGCCTGCTCAAGTGGCACGTGGCCCTGTCGCTGCAGATTCTGCGCGAGGCCGGGGTCACCGACATGGAGATCCTGGCCATTGTCGCCGACCATCACGAGCGCATGGATGGCAGCGGCTATCCGCGTGGCAAGAAGGGCAACGAGATCCCCGTCTTCGCGCGCATCGCGGCCATCATCGACTTCTACGACGCCGTCACCCATCCGCGCCCCTACCGCCGCGCGCTGCGTTCCTCGCAGGCGGTGAACGCCCTGTACGAGCGGTGCGGCAGCCACTTCCAGCGTGAGCTGGTGGAGGAGTTCATCCAGTGCCTGGGGGTCTATCCCACCGGCACGCTGGTGCTGCTGAGCACCGGCGAGGTGGGCATCGTCATCGCCCAGAACCGCATTCGCCGCCTGCGGCCCAAGGTGCTGGTGGTGCGCGATGCCGACAAGCGGCCGGTGGAGATGCCCTTTCCCCGCGATCTGGAGACCGACCTGGTGGACAGCGAGGGCCGTCGCCTCTACATCCAGACCGCCCTGGACCCGGGCGCCTACGACATCTCACCGGAAGAATTCTATCTATGAGTGCCGCGCCCTCAGCTCCCACCCCGCCTGCTGCCGGGGCAGCGGACGGGGTCCGCTTCATCGACCTGGACGGCGCGGCCCGCGCGCGCCGCCGGCTGGTGGAGGTGATGACGCGCCTGCGCGGCGATGGCGGGCGGCTCATGGGGCTGTTGCTGGTGCGCCTGCACAAGCTGCGCGACGTGCGCGTCACTTACGGCGAGGCCGCCCTGCGCGACCTGCTGGACAGCGTGCACCAGCGCCTGGCGGCGGTGGCCGGACGGCAGGACCTGATGCTGCGCCTGGCGGAGGACGAGCTGGTGCTGGTGATCAATGGCCTGCGTTTCGAGGAGCAGCTGCTTTTCGCGCTGGAGAAGGCCGAGCGGTTGCTGGCGCGGAGCTTCGCCATCGCCGAGTTGGCCATCAAGCTGGACTTCACCATCGGCGCGGCGGCGGCGCCCGACGCGGAGGTCAGCGCCGGCGAATTGCTGCGCCGCTGCGAGGTGGCCCTGCTGCACGCATGCAGCGAGGGTCGGCGCACGAGCTGTTTCCGCGACGCCGCCGATGTGCGGCGCCACACCTCCCGCCTGGAGCTGGTGGCCGAACTGGAGGAGGCCCTGTATCGCAACGAGCTGCAGATCGTGTTCCAGCCCAAGACGGCGCTGGAGACGGGCGAGCTGGCCGGGGTGGAGGCCCTGTCGCGCTGGGAGAGCCGCAAGCAGGGCTTCGTGCCGCCCGACGTGTTCATCGAGGTGGCCGAGCAGTCCGGCCTCATCACCGACCTCACCCTGTGGAGCATCCGCCAGGCCGGCATCCACTACCACGCCTGGCGCCAGCAGGGCCTCACCATCCCCATCGCCATCAACCTCTCGCCGGTGGCCCTGCACCACCCGGAGCTGATCCCGCAGCTCACCAACGTCACCCGGATCTGGGGCCTGCCGCCCGAGCACATCACCCTGGAGATCACCGAGACCGCCGCCATGACCCACCCGGAGCGCAACCTGGCCGCCTTCCGCAGGCTGGTGGACATGGGCTTCCGGCTGGCCATGGATGATTTCGGCACCGGCTATTCGTCCATGGAATACCTCAAGAACTTCCCCCTGACCGAACTGAAGATCGACAAGTCCTTCGTGCAGCAGATGAGTCGCGACATCAACGACCGCAAGATCGTGCGCTCCATGGTGGACATGGCGCGCAACTTCGATCTGCAGGTGGTGGCCGAGGGCATCGAGGATCAGGAGATCCACGAGCTGGCGCGCAATCTGGGCTGCCGCTACGCGCAGGGCTACTTCATCGCTCGCCCCATGCCGGCCGACAAGCTGGTGGAATGGGCGCGAGCCGGGGCCAGGTGCCGGCAGGGACGGTGAGGGAGGGTGCGCGGGGCCACGGGCGGTGGCTCACAGCCAGCGCACGAGATAGTACAGGTACTGCCCCTCGGAGGACCTGGAAGGGCCGAGGACGATGGCCGGGAAGCGCTTTCCAGCGGGGTCGGCCGCGGCCAGGGCGTCCTCGGCACTGTCGCACAGGGTGATGCAGTTGGCGGCGAAGCGCTTGCGGCTGCGGCGCGGCACATACACCACGGCGTAGCGCTCCTGGGAGACCTGGGTTTCGGGGTCGGGAGGGACCATGCCACGCATCGGAAGACTCCTCGGTTCAGAGCAGGAAGACGGCCGCCACCAGCGGGTCGTCGGCCGCCAGCGGGCCCTCCACCGGCCGGCGGCAACGGTCGGTGGGCACGATGCGCCGCAGGTCGTCGATCAGCCAGCGCACGGGCAGGGCGCCATTGGGATCGGGGCCCCCGTCATTCACCACCACGCCCAGGGCACGCACGATAATGTGCGGCGCGGCGTGGCCAGGCCGGTAGCGCAGGGCGATGCGGTCGCCGGGGCGCGGCCCGGCCAGCCCCGCCAGCCACTGCGGGTCCGGCCGCCAGTGGCCGCGGGTGATGCACTCGCCGTAGCCGTCGCGGTGGCCGCGCAGGGCGGAGACGATCCAGTAGGAGGGCGCGCCGTCGCTCATGCCAGGTGCGCCAGGGTCATGCCGATGCCCAGCAGCAGGGGGGTGGCCAGGGTGAGCGCCACGTTGCGGCCCAGCACCGGGACGAGGGCGGGGATCTGCTCGGCGCGCCGGCGGGCACCGCGCCACACGGACAGGGCCAGCGGCAGGGTGAGCAGGGCCAGCAGGGTGGTGCGCGGCAAGGCCTGCAGCCACACGCCGGCCAGCAGCGACAGGTAGGCCCCGGCCAGCAGTGCGCCGAACACCTGCGCCGCGCGCCGCCGGCCCAGGGTGATGGGCAGGTGGCGGCGGCCCGCGGCGGCGTCCGGTTCCACGTCCGGGAACTGGTTGAGCAGCAGCAGGCCGTTGACCAGGAAGAACACCGGCAGGGCGGCGAACAGGGCGGTGTCCGTGAAGTGGCCGGTGAGGGCGTAATAGGTGCCCATGACCATGAACAGCCCGAAGCCGGTGCCCGGCGCGATCAGGCACAGCAGGGGCAGGCGGTTGATCCAGCGCGTGTAGAGCAGCACCAGGGCCAGCCCGCCCAGCCCCAGGGGCAGCAGGCCGGGGCCGGCCACGCGCAGCAGGTACAGCCCGCAGGCCACGGTCACCAGCAGCGCGCCCCAGGCCAGGGCGCGCGCCGCCGGGGCCAGCTCGGGCCGCTCCGGCAGAGCGCCGCTGCCGCCGCTGAAGGGGGTGCGCTGGGTGTGCAGGTCCAGCCCGCTGCGGAAGTCCTGGTACTCGTTGAAGGCGTTGACGCTGACATGGGCGGCCACTGCCCCCAGGAGGATCACCGCCAGGCGCAGCGGGTCCAGGCCGCCCAAGTCCAGCCAGGCGGCCGCCGCGCCCACCCCCACGGCGATGGGGCCAAGGAGCAGGAACGGGGCGCGGGCGATGCGCAGCAGGTCGGGCAGGGTGGCGCGGGACATGACGACTCCGGCGTGGTGGCGGGATGCCCCGAATGATAGCACCGGGCCGATGTCCCGGTGGGCGTCACTCGCCGGGGGCGATGGGCCGCACCAGGCGCACCGCGGCCTGCTGCGTGACGGGGAAGAAGTAGCTGCCGCCCAGGAAGGTGTTGATCTGCCAGGCCGAGTCCGGCGCGCCGGCGCCGGGGGTGGCGGTCCAGAAGGGGCGGATGGGCGACTTGGGGAACACCGTCTGGTCCACGCTGGGCTCGCGGCAGCCCAGCTCGAGGATGGACTCCAGCTCCTTCACCGTGGGCAGGCGCCAGGGCTGGCCGGTCTGCCGGGCCAGGTTTTCGGCCTCGGCTTCGGCCTCGGCGAGGCTCACCAGCCGCTCCTCGCCGGCCCCCGTCTCGCAGCCGGGACCGCTCTGGCCCAGCGCGCACAGCCGCCACACCAGCCCGGTGTAGCGGTCGCGCACCGTGTCCGCGCCGCGCTCGAAGCGGGCGGCCGGGGCGCTGGCGGGCAGGTCGTCGCGGCAGGGACCGGCCACGGGGCCGTCCCAGGGGCGCTCGCCGCGCACCAGCCGCACCCGGTAGGTGTTGCCCTTGGCGCCGAACTGCACGTCGCCGTCCCAGAAGTCCACCAGCCAGGCCTCGTCGGCGCGGTCGGCGCTGGGGGTGGCGGTCCAGTAGGGGCCGCTCACGGTGTGCGGAAAGTGGCCGATGTCGATGGTCGGGTTGGCCGGGCCGGGCGGGGCGGCGCGGAAGTCCACCAGATTGCGCAGCTCGCCCCGGGTGGGCAGGCGCCAGTCACGGAAGCCGCACAGGCCCTCGGCGCGCACCTGTTGCACGAAGGCCTCGGTGTGGCAGGGGCTGTCCACCGCCTCGCCGGCGTCGGACAGGCAGCGGGCGTCGGGGCCGGTGAGGGCGCCCGGGTCACCGCCGTTGAAGCGGGCGTCGCTGTGGCGCCAGGCGTAGCGGTGGTCGCGGTCGTGCAGGCCGCCGTCGGTGGTCTTCACCTCCCATACCAGGCCGGTGCGCTCGTCGCGCACGCAGGCCCAGTCGGTGGCGTCATCCGGCAGGGGTCGGCCGGCGCGGTCCAGCTTGACGAAGTCGCCGTCGGCGGCCGGGTCGTCGCCGTGCAGGTAGGGACGGTCGTCGTCCTCAATGCGCCCCACCGCCTCGCCGCGCGCCACTGCCACGGCGCCGTTGGCGATGGTCAGGCGCACACGCAGGGTCTCGGCGGCCTCCACCACCCGGTCGTCCACCAGCGGCACGGTGAGCGCGCGGCGGGTGTCGCCGGGGGCGAACTCGAGTTGTGTGGCGGCCGGAGGACGGTAGTCACTGCCGGCGCGGGCGGTGCCGTCTGCCACCGCCACGTCCACCGTGACGCGCTGGCCGGGGTTGCTGTCCAGGGTGACGGTGAAGGTGAGGGCGCCGTCGCCCTCGCCGGCGCTGGCGTCGTCGATGCGCAGCACGGGGCGCCGGCCCGAGTCACCCTGCACCGCTGGCGTATTCTCGCCACGGTTGCCATTGCCGCCACGGTCATTGGCGCCGCCATTGCCTCCGCCACCCCCGCCGCAGGCGGCGAGCAGGGCGACGGCCAGGGCCGGGGTGGCGAGGCGGAAGGGGAGACGGAGGGGCGCACGGGCGATCACGGCAGACTCCTTTGCTGGGCGGTGGCCGCCTGGAGACGGATGGGCCGATTCTAGCGCCGGGCGGGCGTGGCATGGCGGCCGGCGCCGGCAAATGTGAGGCCGCTCACAGGCGGGCGCGGTCAGCCGCGGCGCAGGGCGTCCAGGGCGGCCATGATCTCTTGCCAGGCGGCGCGGAACTTCTCCACCCCTTCCGCCTCCAGCTGCCCGGCCAGTTCGTCGAAGTCGATGCCCACGGCCGCGAGCTGCTCGAACACGGCGGCCGCCTCGGCCATGCCGTCCTCGATGCGCTGCTGCGGGTTGCCGTGGTCGCGGTAGGCGGCCAGGGTCTCCGGCGGCAGGGTGACCACGGTGTGCGGGCCGATGAGGGCCTCCACGTACTTGATGTCGGAATAGGCCGGGTTCTTGGTGGAGGTGCTGGCCCACAGCGGGCGTTGCAGCCAGGCGCCGGCCTGGGCGGCGGCGGAGAGGGCCGGGGAAAGGGTCTGCAGGTCGAAGAATTCGCGGTAGGCCAGCTTGGCGGCGGCCACGGCCACCCTGCCCTGCAGTTCCCTGGCGCGCGGGTCGTCCAGCGCGGCCAGGCGGGCATCGGCCAGGGTCTCGGTGCGGCTGACGAAGAAGCTGGCCACGGAGGCGATGTGAGCCACGGGCTTGCCGGCCTCGATGCGCGCCTGCATGCCGGTGGCCCAGGCCTCGGCCGCCTGCCGGTAGCGGGCCGGGCTGAAGATGAGGGTGGCGTTCACATTGACGCCGCGCTCGACGAGGGTGCGGATGGCCGGCAGGCCGGCGCCGGTGGCCGGGATCTTGATCATGGCGTTGGGCCGGTCGATGGCCTGCCACAGGCGCTCCGCCTCGCGCACCGAGCCGTCCGTGTCGTTGGCCAGCTCGGGGCTGATCTCCAGGCTCACGTAGCCGTCCACGCCGCCGGTCTTGTCGTACACGGGGCGCAGCAGGTCGGCCGCCAGGCGGATGTCCTCCAGCACCAGGGCCTCGTACAGGGCCTCGGTGTCGTCGTACTCGCCGGCCAGGCGGGCGATGGCCTCGCGGTAGTCGTCCGTCTCCAGCAGGGCGCGCGCCAGGATGGTGGGGTTGGAAGTGATGCCGCAGATGCCGTCCTCCTCCATCAGGCGCTGGAAGCTGCCGTCGAGCAGCATGCCGCGGTGCAGATCGTCGAGCCACGGGCTCTGGCCCAGTTGGCGCAGGCGGCGCAGTGGGTTCATGACATTCTCCTTTGGTCGTGGAACCGGTGGTGTGGGCGAATGCTACACGAGGCGGTTCGGCTGCGTGGGGACACCCCACTCAGGGGCAGGGCGGCAGGCCGGTCTCGCGCAGGGCGCGCAGGGGCCCCACGCGGCGCAGGGTGTCCAGCTGCGCCTCGTCGCGCACCAGGAAGCCGCCCGCGTAGCCGAGGGCGTTGATGGAGATGCCCCGGCAGTCCTCCCGCGCGCGCGGCACCACCAGCATCCACTCCTCGGTGACCAGCAGGTTATAGGGCCGCGTCTGGCGGTGGCAGCCGTCCCTGTCCTCGCCGTCCACGCCGGTGGCCGCCAGCAGCCAGCGGTACTGGTCCAGGCTCACCGCCACGCGCTCGGCCAGCGGCGTGTCGGGACCGAAGCCGAGGCGCACCCAGGCGTGGCAGAAGGGCAGCCGGGGCGAGCGGCGCAGCACGCCGGGCGCGCCGTCCGCCGGCAGCAGGGGCTGGACGGGCACGGGGTGGGGCAGGCCCTCGTCCAGGGGCAGGGGCACCAGCTGCAGGTGCTTGTGGGGCTGGCTGGCGCCCGCCACCTCGCCGCCGTTGTAGAAGCCCAGCCCCCCGAAGCCCGCCATGCAGCGCCACAGGGCGTCGAAGTCGTCCGCCGTGAGCAGGCATTCCTGGTGCTCGAAGTGGTTGGTGACGATGAGCAGGTGGTCGTCGATGACGCGGAACTTGTTGAGCACGCAGGTGTGGGTGGGGGAGACGGGGCCCACGGTCAGGTCCGGCTCGGGCGGCAGGAAGGGGTCGGGCAGCCGGCCGCCCTTTGCGGCCTGGGTCTGCTGCAGGCGGCGGGCGGCCTCCTTGGCCTCCAGGCGGGCCAGGATGCGCACCGGCCAGGTGATGCCGTCCGCCTCGATGCGCGTGGTGTCGGTGGCGATGGGCAGCAGCGCGCCGGCGCGCAGGGCGCGCTCGGCCACGGCGCGGGCGCGCCGGCGCAGCTCGCCGGGAGCGAAGGGCGGGGGGCTGTCGGGCTGGTCGGTCATGGGCTGGTCTCGGCCGGGCGACGGCGTGCCATGATCCGCACTTTGCCCGCGCCGGGCAAGCCGGCCGCCGGATGCGCTACAGGGCGATGCCGATCACCTCACAGTCCTGATGATGGGCGCGTTCCAGGGCCTCGTGGGCCTTCTCCAGCAGGATCTCGGGCGTGTCGCCCTCCACGAAGTTGGCCAGGGCGAAGCACAGGCGCAGGTCCATGCCCTTGCGCTGCGCGTAGCGGCGCATGCCGTCGCGCAGCCGCTCGGCCACGCACAGGTCCTCCTCCGGGGTGCGGTTGATGGTCAGCACGGCGGCGCGGTTGGTGGCCAGGCGGCCGATGATGTCCAGGGTAGACACCTCGCTGGCCAGCACGTTGCGCAGCTCGTTGAGCAGGGCGTTGGTGCGCGCCTCGCCCAGCTGGCGGTGGATGTCCTCGAAGTTGACGAACTCGATGAGCAGCAGGCCCAGTGGCGTCTTGTAGCGCTCCGCGCGCAGGATCTCGTGGCGCAGGATGTCGTGGAACTTGATCTGGTGGTAGATGTGCGTCACCGGGTCCAGTTCCACCACCGCCTGCAGGTCGCGCACCAGCTGGCCGGGCGGCACGATGTGGGCCTCGGCCAGCATGTCGGCGCGGAAGGCCGGGCGGCGCAGCTGCAGGTAGAGCAGCAGCAGGGCAGTGTTGAGGAAGATGGAGCCGATCACCACCCCCACCACGATGGCCTCCAGCATGAGGCGGTGGGGCGTCTCCTCCGGCAGGGAGTGGATCATGATGATGGCCAGGCCGCCCTTCATGCCCGCCAGGGTGAGGGCGTTCACCCAGCGCAGGGGGTAGCCGCGCAGCACCGCCAGCGAGCCCACCAGGGCGAAGCGCAGGGCCGTGGTGAGCAGCAGGGCAATGGTGATCTCCCGCCAGTAGTCCAGCAGCAGCCGCAGGTTCACCACCTGGGCGATGAGGATGAACAGCACGGCGTTGGCCACCATGCCCACGTAGATGGCCTCCTTGCGGTAGGCGCGGAAGGAGATGGCGGACAGGGCCGGCGAGCGCAGCAGCAGCTCCTCGATGCGCAGCAGCAGGCGGCGCAGCAGCCCCATCTGCTCGCCGCCGTCGCGCCGCGTGAGGGCGTCGTGCAGCTGGTAGTTGAAGATCATGCCGCGCTTGACCTCCTTGTCGATGAGCATGCGGAACAGCATGAGCGAGGCGAGGATGGCCAGGATGCCGGACAGGTGCAGGCGGTCGGCGACGACGAAGGCGCCCACCGCCACCAGGAAGGCGGAGGAGAACTGCTCGATGGGGTCGCGCAGCAGCTTGAGGGCCAGAAAGCCCGCCAGGGCCACCGCCAGGCCCACCCCCACCGAGAACATGAACACCGCCAGCAGGGTCAGGGAGACGGCCACCGGGTCCACCCCGCCGCCGGCGAGCAGAGGCACGGCCACGAAGAAGAAGGCGATCAGGGCCGTAGCGTCGTTGAACAGGCTCTCGCCCTCGGCGATCAGCTTGAGCCGTTCGGGCAGGTCGAACTTGCCGGCCATGCTGGTCACGGTGATGGCGTCGGTGGCCAGCAGCGGCGCGAACAGGCAGGCCAGCTCGCCCACCGACAGGCCGTGGCCGGCGTACAGCCAGCGCCCGGCCAGCACCGCCAGGGCCAAGGTCACGCCCACGCCCAGAAAGGCCAGATAGAAGATGGGCAGGGCGTTCTCGCGCACCTCCTTGAGCGACAGGTTGATCACGTCCGGGAACAGGATCACCGGCAGCAGCATGATGAGGATCTCGTCGAACTGCTCGCGGGTGATGGTCAGCAGGCCGGGGAACCAGGCGGCGATGAAGAAGGAGAAGGTGATCAGCGGCAGGTTGATGGGCACGCCGCTGTACTCCTCCACCACCCGCGAGAGGAGCACGATGAGCAGAATGATGGCCAGGACCTCGATCATGGCGCGGCGGCCTCCCCGGTGGGCGCGGTGTGCAGGGCCTATAATCCGGGCTTTCCCCACCGTGAGCAAGGCGCCATGAGCCAGTCACCGCCCTTCTACGTCGTCATCCCCGCCCGCCACGGGTCCAGCCGCCTGCCCGGCAAGCCGCTGCGGCCGCTGGCCGGCCGCCCGCTGATTGCCCATGTGGTAGCGCGGGCCCGCGAGGCCGGCGCGCGGGAGGTGATCGTGGCCACCGACGACGAGCGCATCGTGGCGGTGGCGGAGGCGGCCGGGGCGCGCGCCCTGCTCACCGACCCCGCCCACCCCTCCGGCACCGACCGGGCGGCCGAGGTGGCTCGGCGTGAGGGCTGGCCCCCGGACGCCGTGGTGGTCAACCTGCAGGGCGACGAGCCCCTCATCCCGCCCGGCCTGCCACGGCTGGTGGCCGAGACCCTGCGGGAGGACCTGGCGGCCGGCATCGCCACCCTGGTCACCCCGCTGCGCGAGGTGGCGGCGCTGTTCGACCCGCACGTGGTGAAGGCGGTGCTCGATGCGAGCGGCCACGCCCTGTACTTCAGCCGTGCCCCGCTGCCCTGGGTGCGCGACCGCTTCCGCCCCGGCGGGACGCCCGCCGCCCTGCCCGAGGGCGTGCCCTTCTACCGCCACATCGGCCTGTACGCCTACCGCGTGGGCGACCTGCTGCGCATCGCCGACCAGCCGGCCTGTCCCCTGGAGCAGGCCGAGTCGCTGGAGCAGCTGCGCGCCCTGTGGCACGGCATCACCATCGCCACTGCCGTGGTGGAGACGCCGCCGCCGCACGGCGTGGACACCGAATCCGACCTGCAGCGTGTGGAGGCCCTGCTGCAAGGGCAGGGCTAGCGGCGCCCCCGCGGGCCGGCGCGGGTCTGCGTTGCCGCAGGTCAAGGCGCGCGCGCCGCGCCCGTCTATACTCGATCGGCAACGAAGCGAGAGGTGCACCGTGCAGCAAATGGGCAGGGCGCTGATGCTGTCGCTGCTGGGCAGTCTGCGGGATCTGGCGCCGATCATCGGGGTGATCAGCTTCTTTCAGGGGGTGGTGCTGCGCCAGCCGCTGCCGGCCGTGGGTGATGTGCTGCTGGGCACGCTGCTGGTGGTGATGGGCCTGACCTTCTTCATCCACGGCCTGGAGCTGGGCCTGTTCCCGCTGGGGGAGGCCATGGCGCAGGCCTTTGCCCGCAAGGGCAGCGTGCGCTGGCTGCTGCTGTTCGCCTTCGCCCTGGGCTTCGGCACCACGGTGGCGGAGCCGGCCCTCATCGCCATCGCCGCCGAGGCGGCCGAGATGGCGGCGCTGGAGGGGGTGATCGAACCCGAGCCGGCGGCACAGGCGCGCTACGCGCTGGGGCTGCGCCTCACCGTGGCCCTGTCGGTGGGGGTGGCCATCGTGCTGGGGGTGTTCCGCATCCTCAAGGGCTGGCCCCTGCACCTGCTCATCATGGGCGGCTACGTGGCCGTGGTGGTGATGACGGCCTTTGCGCCGCCCACCATCATCGGCATCGCCTACGACTCGGGGGGCGTGACCACCTCCACCATCACCGTGCCGCTGGTGACGGCGCTGGGGGTGGGGCTGGCGCACAGCATCCACGGCCGCAACCCGCTGGTGGACGGCTTCGGGCTGATCGCCTTCGCCTCGCTGCTGCCCATGATCTTCGTCATGGCCTACGGGATGGTCACATGACCGGGCTGCTGGAAGGCCTGCTGCACGCCCTGCTCGGCACGCTGCGCGACGTGCTGCCCATCGCCCTGGTGCTGCTCGGCTTCCAGTTCGGCGTGCTGCGCCAGCCGCTGCCGGCGCCGGGCCGCCTGCTGGCGGGCTTCGGCTACGTCCTCGTCGGGCTGGCGCTGTTCCTGCAGGGGCTGGAGCAGGCGCTGTTCCCCCTGGGGCGGCTGATGGCCGCCCAGCTCACCGACCCGGACCTGCTGCAGCGGGGCATCGACACGCTGGCCGGCCGGCTGCACTGGAGCGACTACCACCTCGTCTACCTGTTCGCCTTCCTGATCGGCTTCGCCACCACCATCGCCGAGCCCTCGCTCATCGCCGTGGCGCTGCAGGCCCAGCGCGTCTCGGGCGGGGCCATCTCCAGCTGGGGGCTGCGCATCGCTGTGGCCCTGGGCGTGGCGGTGGGCATCGCCCTGGGCGCCTTCCGCATCGTCACCGGCATCGGCCTGCACTGGTTTATCATCGCCGGCTACGTGGTGGTGGTCGTGCAGACGGCCTTCGCGCCGCGCATGATCGTCCCGCTGGCCTACGACTCCGGCGGCGTCACCACCTCCACCGTGACGGTGCCCCTGGTGACCGCCCTGGGCCTGGGG
>JALVPS010000249.1 GCA_027031685.1 Gammaproteobacteria bacterium
TTTCGGCTCGCCCGTTGGCCAGCTCGGCTATTGGCCGAGGTTTTTGAAGAGCTTCAGGGCCGCCTTCTTTTCGTGCGGTTCCAAGTCGTCTTTGTGCTCCAGGGCGATCGCCAGGTGGCGGCGCGCCGCGTCACGGTTTCCTTGCTGCAGCTGGGCGCGCGCCAGGTGGTATTGGAAACCGCCGTCTTCGGGCGATTCCCGGACGGCCCGTTGCAACAGCCCGACTGCTTCACCAGCGTGCCCCAACTGCAGCGCTATCCAGCCCCGGGAGTCCCACAGTTCCGGATGCTCAATACTGGCCAGTACGGGGAGCAGGTCCTGGAGCTGCTTGGCGTTCTGCCTGGGCTGACGCACCAGCAGCATGGCGAGATTGTTGGCGGCGACCACGTCACGCGGGTTCTTCTGCAGGAGGCTGGTGTAGATCCGCTGGGCCGCCTCGGCATGGCCGGCCCGGTCCTGGAGCACCGCCAGCTCGATTTGCAGGGCACGGGTATCGGGAGCGAGCTGGAGCGCGCGTTGGGCACTGCGGATAGCCGCTTCCACATGGCCCGCCGATGCCTGCACCCGGGCCAGCTGCCACCAGCCACCCACCCAGTCAGGTTGCAGTTTCGTGGCCTGGCGCAGGCTGGCCTCAGCCGCTGCCAGGTCGCCGCGAGCCTTCTGGACCCGTCCCAGCAAGGCATGCAACAGGGCGCTGCGGGGATGCTGCTGGATGGCCTGGCGCACCTGATGTTCCGCTGTATCGTATTGGTGCCGCTCCAGCAGTTCTGCAACCAGCAGGCTGAGCGCCACCGGCGAGTCAGGAGCGGCCGCCACCGCCCGTTTCAGTTCGGCGATGGCCTTGTCGCCATCACCGCGGCTCTGGTTGGCCAGGCCGGCCAACACGTGTCCCAGTGCCGATCCGGGCTGATTCTGCTGCACCTGTTGGGCAATGGCCAAGGCCTCCCGGGCCTGGTGCTGCTGCAAGAGCAGGCGCACGAGCTGAACAGTGATGCGCGGATCTCCGTCCTCGGGATCCCAGGCCTTTTTGAGCCGCTCGATGGCCTGCCGGGGCTGGCCGGCCTGCTGATCCAGACGAGCCAGACCCAGAATGGCCTGCACGTCTTTTGGATCGATCTCCAGTACCTTTCGCAGGTTCTGGCGTGCCAGGGCCGTGTCGCCATTCATCTCATGGGCACGGGCCAGGAGATGGCGCACGTGCTTGCTGGCTGGATAGGCCTTCAGGACGCTGCGCAGGTCCGAGACGGCGTCCAGCGGACGATGTTCCTGCAGGGCGATCTGCGCCCGGATCAGCAGGGCATCCGGGTCACGTGGGGAGTCCGCCAGCACGGCCTCCACCAGCTGCCGGGCGGCATCGGTCTCCCCCTGCTGCAGACGGATCGCCGCCAGGGCATTGCGTGCCCGTTCCCGCCAGTTGCCGCGCCCCTTACGCTTGAGAAGATCGTCATAGACCACGGCCGCTTCATCCAGCCTGCCGGCGCTGCGCAACAGGGCGCCGCGACGCAGGGCAATGGGCACCGGGTCGTCGGCCTCCGCCTGCAGTGTCTTGAGTTTGGCCAGTGCGGCGTCCAGACCGCGCTGCTGCACCAGAAAGTCGGACAGCAGCTGCAAAGCCTGCGAATTGTCCGGTAGCTCCTGCCAGGTCCGGTACAGAAAGGCCTCGGCCTTGTCCGGCCTGCCCTCGGCCAACAACACCTTGGCCATGAGGTGGCGCAGGTGAATGGCGCCCGGTTCTTGCTGGAGGGCCTGGCGCAGTACTCGTTCGGCGCGCGGCCAATCCTCCATTCGCATGAGCAGCTGCACGTAGAAGTCCCTAATGGCCGGGTCATCCCCCGCCTGCTGCCAGGCGCGGGAGGCCAGTTCCAGGGCCCGCGTCACCTGACCGTCCTGGAACAGAAACGCGGCGTAAATCTGCGCAGCTTCGGGCAGGCCGGGCTGCTTGCGCCAGGCCTGTTCAGCCAGTTTCAGGGCTGTATCGAGGTCGTTGCGTTGGCCGGCGAGCTGGGCGCGAATCAGCAGGCTGCCCGCGTTGCCCGGCAACGCCTTTTCCAACCGCTCGGCCGTCTTGAGGGCATCATCGAGCTCGCCGGCCTCGATCTGGATCAGACCGGTGCGCAGCCCGGCACGCAGTGCCTTGTTGTCGAGTTGAAAGGCACTGCGATACGCGGCAAAGGCGTTGCCGATCTCACCCAGGCGAACGTAGGTATCTCCCAGCAGCACCCGGGCCGGGACGTTGTGGGGGTTCTCCTTCAGGGCGTTACGCAACTCGACGCGGGCCTTGCTGTAGTTGTGCTCGGAAAAGAAAGAGCGGGCTTTCTGCAAGTGCGCCTCGCTGGCCTGCTCGTCATGGCCGCCACATGCGGCGATGAACAGGACGAGGGCGATGAGAAGGAGGCTGGTGCGCATCCTGGCCGACACTGGGGTCATGAGCGGTTCCGTCGTTTGGCTGAATGGAAGGTCAGCGCATTGATAGAGCACTCACACGCACGCGACAACCCTTTATCCGCCCCGGTGTGATGGGGTTCAAACCGATGGCGAGACCAGACCCGTATCGCTGCAAGCTGCTCTCCCGACAACAACAGGACGGAACCGGCCCCCACATTGCCAAGCGGACAGATTGGGGCGGTGGTGGCCACATCACTTGCACGCCCCGAGCTCGCACCCGCGCGGTGGCCGTCCCGTTCCGTTCTATACTCGCTGCAGGGCCCCGTGGGGGCCGGCGAGACAGGGAGGGACGAACCAATGAAGCGCGTGGCGGTGATCGCAGTGCACGGGGTGGCGGACCAGAAGCCGGGCGAGACGGCACGCGCGGTGGCGCGGCTGCTGCAGGGCACGGACGGCGGCCGGCGCTACGCCCCGTTCCGGGCCCACCACATCCAGGTGGCCCAGTCGCCGCCGCGGCTGGCACGGCGGGTGACGGGCAGCGGCAGGGGGCTGGCCTGCGGCCAGCAGGGCGTGGCGGTGCGCCAGGCGCGCCGGGGCCGGCCGGTGGCCACGGAGTTCAAGGACGCCGACCAGCACATGGCGCCGGACACGGCGGCGGCCGACGACAGCGAGCTGCTGGAGTTCTACTCGGTCATCGAGCAGCTGCAGGACTTCACCCCCCACCCGGAGGAGACGGCCTTCGACACGGTGGTGCTGGAGGGGCACCGGCGCGCGCTGGCGGCGGACACGCCGGACGCAAAGGTGGACGTGTACGAGCTGCACTGGGCGGATCTGTCGCGCCTGCGCAGCGGGCTGCTGTCGGTGTTCTTCGAGTTCTACCTGCTGCTCTTCTTCTTTTCACGTATTGGCGGCATCACGCTGGAGCGTGCCCAGGTGCACTTCCGGCGCGGTGGACATGCGTGGTTGTGGAATGCCCTCACCCTGACCCACTGCTGGGCCGAGCTGCTGCTGACGCTGGTGGTGCCAGCCTTCGCCCTGTGTCTGCTCACCCTGCTGGTGCCGGGCGTGCTGCACTTCGTGCCGGACGGCACCGATCCGCGCGCCCTGGCGGTGCTGCCGGCGGGGCTGGGGGCACTGCTGTGCGGCGGTGCGCTGTACCACGGCCGGAACCGCGTGCGGCCGGAACGCTGGCCCTGGCTGTATCTGCCGACGCTGGCCGCGGGGGGTGGGCTGGTCCCGTTGTGGCTGTCCTTCGTGGCGCCCTACAAGGGCCTCATGGCCGCCCTGTGGCTGGTGGCCGCCGGGCTGCTGTATCTGGTGTTCCGCGCCTACGAGCGGCGCCACCCGGGGGCGCTGGGGGTGGGCGTGTTCACACTGGGCGCCACCGGCCTGGTGTTCGGCCTGAGCCTGTTCAATGCGCTGCGCCCGGACACGCCACTGGGCACGGTGGAGGCGGCGCTGGAGGCGGGCCGTCTGCTGCTCTACCCCAACGTGGCGGCCTGGGCGCTGTTCGTGGCGGCCACCGCGGCCGTCTCCGTGCTGGGCTGGCTGGCGCAGGGACTCACGCCACCGGCCGAGCGCGAGGTGGCACGCGCCTCGGTGTGGACGGCCAACCTGAGCCTGGTCATCCCTGGCCTGCTGGTGCTCATCTTCAACGTGGCCCTGTGGCGGGCGCTGGTGGTGTACATCGAGCAGGCCGGCCTGTTGCCCCAGGAGGCCATGTTCACCACCCCCGCCGATCTGGCCGACACCATCCTGCTGCCCGGTTTCTCGGTGGGCGTGGCCCTGCTGGCCGTGGCGGCACTGGGCACGGTGTGGACCATCTCGCCGGCCGCCCTCAGCGAGCTGTGGCCGGCACAGGCGGAGCGCGACGGCAACCGCTGGCTGGGACACACCCTGAGTGCCGGCTTTCGCGGCATGCGTTGGAGTGGCGAGATCCTGCGCGCCCTGCTGGTGGCGGGCATGCCCTTCAGCGCCTGGATGTGGGCCGAGGGCCTGTGGCCGTGGCCGGAAGTCGATCAGGCCGTGGCCCTGGGGGCCGGCGCGGTGCTGGCGGTGATGATCAGCGCACGTGGGCCGCTGGGCTTTCTCGGGCTGGGCTTCCGCGCCGTGCTGGACGTGGCCCTGGACGTGGCCAACTGGCTGCGTATGACACCGCGCGAACGCACCGTGCGGGCGCGCATCAGCCAGCGCTACCTGTCGCTGCTGCGCCATGTGCTCACCTGGCGCGACCCGCGCGACGGGGCCGGCTACGATGGCGTGGTCATCGTGGCCCACAGCCAGGGCACGGTCATCACCGCCGACCTGCTGCGCTTCCTCCACTGGCAGTACGCCGACTCCGGTCTGTCGCCCGATCCGGCCCTCACCCCCCTGCTCGAGGGCCGCGTGCCGGTGGCCTTCCTGAGCATGGGCTCGCCGCTGCGCCAGCTCTACGCCCTGCGCTTCCCGGTGCAATACCGCTGGGCCGCCTGCCACGACGAATGGCAGCTGCGCCACGGCTACCCGCAGAAGTGCCGCGCCCACGGCCCGGATCCCACCCGCCTGGGTGTGGTGCGCTGGTCCAACCTGTACACCAGCGGCGACTACGTGGGCCGCCACCTGTGGCACCCCGACGACAGCGAGGCCGCCTGGTCCGGCGAGTGGTCGGCCCCGTTCGAGGCGCCCTGCGCCGAATGCTGCCTGGGCGCCGGCGCCCACAC
>JALVPS010000250.1 GCA_027031685.1 Gammaproteobacteria bacterium
GCATGTACCCTCTACAGCCAGTGCCAAATAACGACTATGGCTACGGTGTGGTCAACGCACTGAAGGCCATAAAAGAGGTCACAGGCGGCAGGGTGCCTCCAGCAGTCACTCTAGACCCACTGCCTGAGATATCTGCAGGCAACCTCACAGTATCAGGTACTGCCAGCAGCCAGAACACCAGCCCGCCCGCCACCAGATACCAGTAGAAGGTGATCAGCCGCCAGCCCAGCACGGCGGCCGCCGCGTCGGTGCGCCCCAGGTACGGCACCAGCAGGGCGCCAGCCACCAGTTCGGCCCCGCCGCTGCCACCGGGCATGAGGGTGATCTGGCCGGCGTACAGGGCAACGAGCTGCACCACGAAGGTATAGGCCCAAGGCAGGTGATGGCCCAGGCCACGCACCATCACGTACAGCACGCTGTAGCGCAACGACCAGTGCAGCACACACAGCCCCGCCAGGGCGGCGCGGCGCGCCCGCGGCAGGCGCAGCACCACCCCCAGCCCGGTGTGGAACTCCATCAGGCTGCGCGCCAGTCGCCAGCGCCGCCGCGGCGACACGCGCAGCAGGCGCAGGGTCCACAGCAGGGCGCGCAGCAGGCGGTCGAAATAGCGCACCAGCAGCCACGCCAACGTCCCCAGCGCGGCCATGCCCGCCAGCAGCAGCAGCACGCGCCAGCCCAGGCGCGCGCCGCCGGTGGCAAAGGCCCACACCAGGCCGAAGGTGAGCAGGGCGAAGCTGAAGAACAGCAGGTCGAGCAGGCGGTCGGCGGCGTACAGGGCCAGGCTGCGCGCCGTGCCCAGCCCGGCATGGCGGCGCAGCAGCCAGGCCCAGGCCAGCCAGCCGCCCGCCCCGCCCGGGCTGGCCATGTAGCCGAAATCGGTGGCCATGGCCACGGCGAAGGCGTGCCACTGCCCCATGTGTCGCCCGGTGCTGCCCACCAGCAGGCGCAGGCGGCCGGCGTTGCAGTGCCAGCCGAGTAGGGTGAACCCCACCGCCAGTGCAAACACGGCGGCCGGGATGTCCAGCAGGCGGCGCCACACGCCGTGGCCACCCAGCAGCCAGGGCACGGCCAGGCCCAGCAGCAAGCCGAGGCCGATCAGCGTGCGCTTGCGCAAGCGCACGGCGAACCCGCGTGGCGCGGGGCGTGGCGGACGGTGGTCGGAAGACGCGGCATGGGGCGGCGCTCAGGGGGCGAAGACGATCAGCGGCACGTCCATCTCCTCCGCGCTGGCGCCGCCGTGCACGCCCACCTGGGTGTAGCGCCGCTCCTGCGGCAGCCAGTCCTTGAGGGTAAAGCGGTCCTGCATGAGCAGCACGTAGTCTCCGACGCGGTTGGCCAGCTCGCCGTGGGGACGGCCCGGCCCGAACCAGCCGGCGGCGAGCATCTCCGCCGCCGGCAGCAGCTCGGCGCGGCCGGCCAGCCCCTCCGCCACGGCGGCGCGGAAGGCCGCCTCGCGGCCGGGCCGCAGGTAACAGTAGGCCACGCGCGGCTCGCCGCACAGGGGCAGCCGCAGGGTGTCGCGCAGGGCCGGGAAATCGTCCAGGGCGAGGCGCGAGTCGGGCGTGG
>JALVPS010000251.1 GCA_027031685.1 Gammaproteobacteria bacterium
ACTGCCCAGGGAGCAGCCCCGCAAGGGCGCCGTAGCGACTCAGACAACAATCAAGGAAACATTCATTGGGCGGATACGCATGGCGGCGGCCCCACGCTCAGCGGCTGGCATATTCATGGGTCCAGTAACTGCGATAGTCATTGCCTTCCACCTCGGTGGCGCGGGTGGAGCCGAATTCCTTGAAGCTGGGATCCATGATGTTGCGGCAATGCCCCGGGCTTTCCAGCAGACCGTTGATCACACCCACCTCGTCGTCGAAACCGGCCGCCAGGTTTTCGCCATAGCTGCGCCAGTAATAACCGGCCGCCTCGATGCGGTCGCCGGCGTGCAGGCCATCGGAGCCGGTGTGATCGAAGAAATTGTTCTGCACCATGTCATTGTTGTGAGCAATGGCGGCCTGCTCCAGCTGGCAATTCCACGCCAGGGGCGGCGCCGCCGGATAGAACTCGTCGCCGCAGAAGCGATCCTGGGCGCGCGCCTCGTTGACCAGCTTGAGCATGAGCTGCTGCCCGGCAGTGGGGGAACAGTCGCCATTGACGGGCACCGGCTTGTCGTCCAGCAGCGCGTTCCAGGCGGTGAGATCGGGCAGGTTGTCACGCGCCCGCGACACGCGCTCCTCGCCGTATTTCTGCCTGGCCTGTTCAATGCTGTCGCCGTACTGGTCGCCGATCTCCTGCAGGGCATTGTCCAGCACGCCTTGCGTCTGACAGCCGGAGAATAACAGGGTGGAGGAAATGGCAAGGGCGAACAGGGGCGCCGTGTGGTTTTTCTGCATGTGACTACTCCCGAATTATTGTTGTTCTGTCGAGTCCGCTGCGGCGGATTATTTTTTGTGGCACTTGGGCCGTTTTTTTCGCCTTCTTGCGCGAGGCGTTGGGGAGAATCTACCGGGGGATTTCGGGAAAGGACAGGGGCTGGAAGGGAGCGGCGGACGAGGCGGCAAGATTTGGATTGCCAGCGGCAATTTTTTACCGATTCTGCAATTTTTCCGTGAATTCGGTCGTCAGGCGGGCGGCAATCTCTTGCCGGTCGGCGGCAATGCCGAGGTCGGTGAGGCGGGTGACGGCGAGGTCGGGATAGCCGCAGGGGTCGATGCGGCGGAAGGGGGCGAGGTCCAGGTCGAGGTTGAGGCTGAGGCCGTGGTAGCTGCAGCCGCGGCGCACGCGCAGGCCCAGGGCGGCCACCTTGGCGCCGGCCACATACACGCCAGGCGCGTCGGGGCGCGCCTCGGCCCGCACGCCGTAGCCGGCCAGCAGGTCGATGACGCTGCGTTCCAGCAGGTCCACCAGCGCGCGCACGCCCAGCCGGCGCCGGCGCAGGTCGATGAGGGTGTACATGACCAGCTGGCCGGGGCCGTGGTAGGTGACCTGGCCGCCGCGGTCGCTGTGCACCACGCGGATGTCACCCGGGTCGCGCAGGTGTGCCAGGCGGCCGGCCTGGCCCAGGGTGAACACCGGCGGGTGCTCCACCAGCCACAGCTGGTCGGGGGTGGTCTCGTCGCGGTCGTCGGTGAAGGCGCGCATGGCCTCCCACACCGACAGGTAGTCGGCTCGGCCCAGGTCGAG
>JALVPS010000252.1 GCA_027031685.1 Gammaproteobacteria bacterium
CTCCAGGACCTGCGCGAGGACGTCATCGGCGGCGGCGAGCCGGAGCTGCTGCCGGCCGACGAGGCCTTCGCCTTCCGCGCCCGCCTGGAAGCGCCCGACCGGCTGATAGCCAGCTGGGTGGTGGCCAAGGGCTACTACCTGTACCGCGACAAGATCCACCTGCGTTCGAAGACGCCCGGCGTGACCCTGGGCGAGCCGCAGCTGCCCCCCGCCGAGCAGCACGACGACCCGCAGTTCGGCTCGGTGGCCATCTACCGCGGCCCGGTGGACGTGGTGTATCCCATCCGCGGCCTGTCGCCGCAGATCGAGTCGCTGGAAATCGAGGCGCGCTATCAGGGCTGCGCCGACCTGGGGGTGTGCTACCCGCCCATCACCAAGACATTGCGCTTCACCGGCGCCGAACTGGCCGCCCCGCGGGGGGCTGCGGGCGGGCCGGCACAGGGCAGCCAGCCGACCCCCAAGGCCTCTGCGGCCGCCCCGGCACAGCCCACCCCGGCCACCGAGGCGGCCGCGCCGCTGTCGGAGCAGGACCGCATCGGCCGCATGCTGGCCGACCGCAGCATCTGGTTCAACGTGCTGGCCTTCTTCGGCTTCGGCCTGCTGCTGTCGCTCACGCCCTGCGTGTTCCCCATGATCCCCATCCTGTCCGGCATCATCGTCGGCCAGGGGCGCACCACCTCCACCCGCCAGGCCTTCCTGCTGTCGCTGGCCTACGTGCTGGCCATGGCCCTCACCTACACGGTGGTGGGCGTGCTGGCCGGGCTGTTCGGCGCCAATATCCAGGCCTGGTTCCAGAATCCGTGGATCCTGACCGGCTTCGCCCTGCTGTTCGTGCTGCTGGCGCTGTCCATGTTCGGCTTCTACGAGCTGCAGATGCCGAGCGCCATCCAGAGCCGCCTGTCCCTGCTCAGCAACCGGCAGGAGGGCGGGCGGCTGACCTCGGCGGCGGTCATGGGCTTCCTGTCGGCGCTCATCGTCGGGCCGTGCGTGACGGCGCCGCTCATCGGCGCGCTCATCTACATCGGCCACACCGGCGACGCCGTGCTGGGCGGCCTGGCGCTGTTCTCCCTCAGCCTGGGCATGGGCGCCCCGCTGCTGCTCATCGGCACCTCGGCCGGCAAGCTGCTGCCCAAGGCCGGGCCGTGGATGGACGCCATCAAGGCCTTCTTCGGCGTGCTGCTGCTGGGGGTGGCCATCTGGCTGCTGGCGCGCATCCTGCCGGCGGCGGTGACCATGCTGCTGTGGGGCGTGCTGGCGGTGGTGTCCGGCGTGTACCTGGGCGCGCTCACCCCGCCCCGGCCGGAGGGCTCGCGCTGGCAGCTGTTCTGGAAGGGGCTGGGCGTGGTGGTCCTGCTGGTGGGGGCGCTGGAGATCATCGGCGCGGCGGCCGACGGCGACGACCCGCTGCAGCCGCTGCGCGGCCTGCTGCGCGGCGGCGCGGGCGGCGGCGCCGCAACGGCCGAGGCGGAGGGGCTGCCCTTCCAGCGCATCAAGGGCCTGCGCGGGCTGGAGGACGCCCTGGCCGCGGCGCGCGCCCAGGGCCGGCCGGTGATGCTCGACTTCTACGCCGACTGGTGCATCTCCTGCAAGGAGCTGGAGAAGTTCACCTTCAGCGACCCGCAGGTGCGCGCCGCCCTGCAGGGGGTGATGCTGCTGCAGGCGGACGTGACCGCCAACGACGCCGAGGACCGCGCCCTGCTCAAGCGCTTCGACATCATCGGCCCGCCGGCCATCCTGTTCTTCGGGCCGGACGGCAAGGAGCGGCGCGCCTACCGCGTGGTGGGCTACATGCCGGCCGCGGCCTTCCGCGACCAGGTGCGCAAGGCCCTGTCCCGCTGACCCGAGGAGTGCAGCCATGACCCGATCCGCTTCCGGCCTGTCGCCGGCCGTGCTGGTGCTGGTGGCGCTGGTCTCCCTGTTCACCGGCTTCGGCCTGTACTACGCCCTCACCCACCTGGCCGAGCCCGGCCAGCCCCCCGCGCCCACGGCGCCGCCGGCGCGCGAGACGGCCGCCCCCCGCGCGCTGCTCGGCCAGCGCCGTCCCGACTTCCGCCTGCCCGATCTGGACGGGCGGATGCGTGCCATCGGCGAGTGGGATGGCAAGGTGGTGCTGCTCAACTTCTGGGCCACCTGGTGCCCGCCCTGCCGGCGCGAGATCCCGCTGCTGGTGGACCTGAAGGCGCAGTACGGGCCGCGCGGCTTCGAGATCCTCGGCCTGGCCGACGACCAGCCGCAGGCCGTGCGCGACTTCCTCAAGGCCGTGCCGATCAACTACCCGGTGCTGCTGGCCTTCCAGACCCAGGGCCGGCTGGCGGCGCGGCTGGGCAACCGCCAGGACGTGCTGCCCTATTCGGTGCTGCTGGACCGCCAGGGGCGCATCGTCATGCTGCGCGCCGGCGAGCTGACCCGCGGGCAGCTGGTGACCGAGCTGGAGCGCCTGCTGTAGGGCCGCCCGCATCGGGCGCGGGGCATCTCGTCGGCCGATCGTGGACACTCGTCCCGTTCTCATGCAGAATCGCAGCGGTCGCCAGTTAGCGGCAGATACCCTCCAGTTCTACCGAGTTTCGCCGCCGATCACCCGCCGATGCCCGATATTCTCGTCCTCAACGGCCCCAATCTGAACTTGTTGGGCCAACGCGAGCCTGACCACTACGGGCGGCAGACGCTGGACGACATCGTGAGCGGCCTCATGGCCCAGGCGGAGGCGCGCGGCTTCAGCGCCGACGCCCTGCAGAGCAACGCCGAGGCGGAACTCATCGAGCGCATCCACCAGGCCGGCGAGGAGGGCGTGGGCTTCATCGTCTTCAACCCGGCCGCCTTCACGCACACCAGCATCGCCCTGCGCGACGCCCTGCTGGGGGTGGCCATCCCGTTCATCGAGGTCCATCTCTCCAACATCCACCGGCGCGAGCCGTTCCGGCACCAGTCGTACTTCTCGGACATCGCCGAGGGGGTGATCGCCGGGCTGGGCGCCAAGGGCTACCAGCTGGCCATGGAGGCCGCGCTGGACTACCTGCAGAACCGCGCCGCCAGCAACTGACTCAGCACAGGTTTCACCACATGGACATTCGCAAGATCAAGAAGCTCATCGAACTGATCGAGGACTCCGGGGTCGCCGAGATCGAGATCCACGAGGGAGAGGAGTCGGTGCGCATCAGCCGCACGCCGTCCGGCGGCCAGGCGGCGCCGGCCAACATCTTCATGACCCAGCCGGGGGCCGCCCCCGCCCAGCCGGCGCCGGCCCCGGCCAGCCCGGCCCCCGCAGCGGCGCCGGCCGCGGAGGAGGCGCCCGCCGCCAGCGAGGGTGAGGTCATCCCCAGCGGCCACGTCATCGAGTCGCCCATGGTGGGCACCTTCTACCGCGCCCCGTCGCCAGGCGCCAATCCGTTCGTGGAGGTGGGCCAGACGGTCAAGGAGGGCGACACGCTGTGCATCATCGAGGCCATGAAGATGCTCAACCAGATCGAGTCGGACGTGGCCGGCGTGGTCAAGGCCATCCTGGTCGAGAACGGCCAGCCGGTGGAGTACGGCCAGCCCCTGTTCGTCATCGAGTAGGCGGGGGATACCCATGCTGACCAAGGTCCTCATCGCCAACCGCGGCGAGATCGCGCTGCGCATCCTGCGCGCCTGCCGCGAGCTGGGCATCAAGACGGTGGCCGTGCACTCCGAGCCGGACCGCGAGCTCAAGCACGTGCGCCTGGCCGACGAGTCGGTGTGCATCGGCCCGGCGCCATCGGCCGACAGCTACCTGAACATCCCGGCCATCATCGCCGCCGCCGAGGTGACCGACTCGGTGGCCATCCACCCCGGCTACGGCTTCCTGTCGGAGAACGCCGACTTCGCCGAGCGCGTGGAGTCGTCCGGCTTCGTGTTCATCGGCCCGCACGCCGAGACCATCCGCCTCATGGGCGACAAGGTGTCGGCCAAGGCGGCCATGGAGGCGGCCGGCGTGCCCTGCGTGCCCGGCTCGGGCGGCGCCCTGGGCGACGACCCGGACGAGAACCTGCGCCTGGCACGGGAGATCGGCTATCCGGTGATCATCAAGGCGGCCGGCGGCGGTGGCGGACGCGGCATGCGCGTGGTGCACTCCGAGGGCTCGCTGCTGAACGCCATCGCCCTCACCCGTACCGAGGCGCGTACCGCCTTCGGCAACGACCAGGTGTACATGGAGAAGTACCTGCAGAACCCGCGCCACATCGAGTTCCAGGTGCTGTCCGACGGCCAGGGCAACGCCGTGCACCTGTGCGAGCGCGACTGCTCCATGCAGCGCCGCCACCAGAAGGTGGTGGAGGAGGCCCCCGCGCCGGGCATCACCGAGGCGCAGCGCAAGCGCATCGGCGAGCGCTGCGCGGCGGCCTGCGTGCAGATCGGCTACCGCGGCGTGGGCACCTTCGAGTTCCTGTACGAGGACGGCGAGTTCTATTTCATCGAGATGAACACCCGCCTGCAGGTGGAACACCCGGTGACCGAGCTGATCACCGGCATCGACCTGGTCAAGCAGCAGCTGCACGTGGCGGCCGGCGAGCCGCTGCAGATCGACCAGAGCGACGTGCGCATCCACGGCCACGCCATCGAGTGCCGCATCAACGCCGAGGACCCGGCCACCTTCATGCCCTCGCCCGGCACCATCGGCCAGTTCCACTGCCCGGGTGGACCCGGCATCCGCGTCGACTCGCACATCTACAGCGGCTACCGCGTGCCGCCCTATTACGACTCCCTCATCGGCAAGCTCATCGCCCACGGCGAGGACCGCGAGGCGGCCATCGCCCGCATGCTCGGCGCGCTGCAGGAGATCGTGGTGGAGGGCATCAAGACCAACATCCCGCTGCACCAGGACATCATGAACGACGACGCCTTCCGGCGCGGCGGGGTCAACATCCACTACCTCGAGAAAAAGCTCGGCCTGTAGGCCGCCGACCGTGCCTTGGCTGCAACTCTCCTTCGCCCTGCCCGCGGCGCGCCTGGCCACGGCCGAGGCCGTGCTGGAGGCGGCCGGCGCCCAGGCCATCACCCTGCGGGACGGCGCCGACCAGCCGCTGTTCGAGCCGGGCCCG
>JALVPS010000253.1 GCA_027031685.1 Gammaproteobacteria bacterium
TCGCCGAAGCGGCCTGCGCGCGCCTGCGGGCGGTGCTACTCACCTCGCTCACCACCATCGGCGGCCTGTTGCCGCTGCTCTTTGAAACCTCGCTCCAGGCCCAGTTCCTGATCCCCATGGCGGTCTCCATCTCCTTCGGGCTGGCCTTCACCACCCTGCTGGTGCTCTTTCTGGTGCCGGCGCTGCTGCGGATTCACGAAGGGCTGCATGGCTGGTGGCGGCGCCGCTTCACTCCCGCAGCGGCCTGAACCATGTGCGGGCGCTACAACCTGATCGCCGACGGAAACGCCCTGGTCGATTTTTTCGATCTGATCAACCGGCTCCACTGGGAGCCCCGCTACAACATCGCCCCCAGCCAGATGGCGCCGGTGGTGGTGGCCGGGCGGGACGGGCGCCACGGCGGGCTGATGCGCTGGGGGCTGATTCCCCACTGGGCGCGGGACGAAAAGTTCGGATACCGCACCATCAACGCGCGGGTGGAGACGGTGGCCGACAAGCCGGCCTATCGGGCGGCCTTTCGCCGTCGCCGCTGTTTGGTGCCGGCCACCGGCTTCTACGAGTGGCAGCCGCGCCCCCAGGGCAAGCAGCCCTGGCACGTCAGACCGCAACCGGGCGGGCTTTTCGCCATGGCCGGGCTCTGGGAGCGCTGGAGGAATCCGGCCGGCGAAGAGGTGCTCAGCTACACCATTCTGGTGACCGACGCCCCGCCGCGGCTGGCCGCCATTCACGACCGGATGCCGGTAATCCTGCCCCGCGACCGCTATCAGGCCTGGCTCGATCCCCGCCAGCGGGATCCCCAGGGGTTGCAACGCCTGCTGGCCGAGCTGCCGCCCCCGGCGCTGGAGGCCTGGCCGGTGAGCACCCGGGTCAACAGCCCGGCCCACGAGGGGCCGGAGCTGATCGAGCCGGTGGCGGCGCCGGAGTGAGCGGCGTTCAGCGTGGGATTTCGATGAGCACCACCCGGCGGTTTTGGGCCCGGCCTTCGGGGGTGGCGTTGTCGGCCACCGGCCGGCTGTCGCCATAGCCTCGGGCGAGCAGGGCGTCGGGGGCCACGCCGCGGCGGATCAGGTAACGGGCCACGGCCTCGGCGCGGCGCTGGGAGAGGGCCTGATTGAGTTCCGGTTTGCCGACGTTGTCGGTGTGGCCCTGCACCTCCAGATGCACGGGCAGGCCGCGCAGCCGTGCGGCCAGGTCATCGAGCTGGGCCCGGGCCTTCCAACCCAAGCGCGCTGAACCCGGCGAGAAACGCAGGCCCGGCAACTCCAGCTGGAGGCAGCCGTGGGCGTCGGTGGTGAAGCCGGCAGGGGTGGCGGGGCAGCGGTCGCGGGTGTTGGGCACGCCGTCGCCGTCATCGTCCCGCATCGCCTGGGCCATGGACATCAGCTCGATCTCGGCGGCGGTGAGACGGGCGGACATCCGCGCTTCGAGCTTCTGCACCCGGGCCAGATCGTCGCCGCATTGGGCCAGCTCCGAGCGGCAGCCCGTCAGGCTCTGTTCGGTGGCCGCCAGTTTTTCCTGGGCGGCTTGGAGCTTGTCGCGGGTCTGGGCCAGCTCGGCG
>JALVPS010000254.1 GCA_027031685.1 Gammaproteobacteria bacterium
CCGCGCGCCCCGCAGCCCCCCGCGGCCGCCGGCAGCGGCTGGGACGGCGTGGAGCGGCGCAGCAAGCAGCGCCCGTGGTCGCAGCGGCCGGCCCTGCGCCGGCCCGCCTCGGCCCCGCCCGCCGGCGGCGGCGCGGCGCTGACCCCGCTCAAGGCGCCGGCCGACGGCGACGAGGAGTGGGAATCGTTCTGAAGCGGCGGTTGCAAATCCCCAGGGGCGGACTATACCTCTGGCAAGGGGACGCGGGGCGCGCCCCCTGCCCGTCACGCGACCAACGGAGGTCCGCCATGTCCGACTGCCACCCCGACATCGTCATCCACATCGACGAAACCCTGGACGACCGCGCACTGGAAGCCCTGGAGCGGCGCGTCGGCCTGCAACCCGGCGTGGTGAGCGCCTGCATCCACGAGGATCGCCGCCACCTGATGGTCATCGAGTACGAACACGACGGCATCGACGCCCAGGCCATCCTGCACACGGTGCGCGACCAGGGCGTGCATGCCGAGCTGATCGGCCTCTGACGACTGCCCGACTCGGCAAGGCCCGCCTGCTGCGCGGGCCTTTTTCTTTGCCTACAGGAACAGGGCGAACAGCAGGGCGCCCAGCAGCAGCCGGTACACCACGAAGGGCAGCATGCCCATGCGCTCCAGCAGCTTGAGGAATAAATAGATGCAGGTGTAGGCGGCCAGGGCCGACAGGGCCACGCCCAGCCCCAGGGCGGCCCAGTCCACCGGCTCGGCGGCGGCGACAAGGTCCAGGGTGAGCAGGCCGCCGGCCAGGGCGATGATGGGGATGGACAGCAGGAAGGAGAAGCGCGCCGCCGCCTCGCGCGTGAGCCCCAGGAACAGGCCGGCGGTCATGGTGATGCCGGAGCGGGAGGTGCCGGGCACCAGGGCCAGGGCCTGGGCCGCGCCGATGAGCAGCACGTCCCGCCAGGCCATGTCGTATTCGCCGCGCCGGCGGCGCCCCCAGCGGTCGGCCACCCCCAGCAGCAGGCCGAACACCACGGTGGTGGTGGCGATGACCAGCGGCGAGCGCAGGCTGGTCTCGATGAAGTCCTTGAAGGCCAACCCGGCCAGGCCGGCGGGAATGGTGCCCAGCAGCACGCCCCAGGCCAGCCGCCCGTCCGGGCTCAAGCGGCGCCGGCGCAGGGAGTCGAACCAGGCCACGATCATGCGCCCCAGTTCGTGACGGAAATAGCCCACCACGGCCAGCAGGGTGCCCACGTGCACGGCCACGTCGAAGGCCAGGCCCTGGTCCTGCCAGTGGGTGAGTACAGGCACCAGGATGAGGTGGGCGGAGCTGGAGATGGGCAGGAATTCGGTGAGGCCCTGCACCAGGGCGAGCACGGTGATCTGGATGAGGTCCATGGAGACTCCTTGTCCGGGTGGGGGTGCGCTACAACCTGAAGCGCAGGTCACGCAGGGCAAATCCCTGCAGCGGCGAGTCTATCCCCTTGGCGAAGGCCATGACCTGAAACCGTTCACCCATTTCGGAAGGGAGGGTGAGCAGCTTGACCTGCCGCGCCAGCTCGACCTGCTGGCGCAGGTCGTCGCCCGCGGCGGCGGCGAACAGGGCCTCCAGGCCGTTGCCGAGCAGGAAGTGGGCCTGGGTGGTGTAGCCGGCCAGGTCCAGGCCGGCGGCGGTGCCGGCCTCGGCCAGGGCGGTAAAGTCCACGCTGGCGGTGATGTCCTGCAGGCCGACGCGCGCCAGGGGGTCGTCCAGGGCGCGGTGGCGGTAGTGGCATAGCAGGGTGCCGCTGGCACGCTGCGGGTGGTAGTACTCGCGGCGCGGGTAGCCGTAGTCGATGAACAGCAGCACGCCCTCGGCCAGCGCCGCCGCCAGCGCCGCCAGCCACGGCGCAAGGCGCGGGCTGAGTTCGCTCACGTAGGGGGTGGGCCAGGGGTCCGCCAGGTCCGCGCGCAGGGCGGCCACGCGCGCCGCCAGGGCCTCGCCGGCGGGGCGCTCGGCGGCCACCAGGGCCCCGTCCCGCCACGCCACGCCCAGCTCGAACAGGCCGTCCTCGCCGTGACGGAAGCGCTGCACCGGCAGGGCGTCGGCCACCTCGTTGGCCAGCACCACACCGTGCAGGGCCAGCCCGTCCAGGCCGTCCAGCCAGCGCACGCTGCCCAGCAGGTGGGGCACGGCGGCGGCCAGGGTGGCGCGCTGGCGCTGGCGCAGCTCGGGGCTGGGCTCCAGGATGTAGTAGTGGTCGGGCAGGCAGTCCAGGCGCTCCAGCTCGGCCAGCACGTCGGCCGCCATGCGGCCGCTGCCGGCGCCCAGCTCCAGCACGCAGGCGCTGCGCCGGAACTGCCCCAGCACCTGGGCGCACTGGCGCGCCAGGCAGCGGGAGAACAGGGGCGAGAGCTCGGGCGCGGTGACGAAGTCGCCGCCGGGGCCGAACTTGTGCGCGCCGGCCACGTAATAGCCCAGGCCGGGGGCGTACAGGGCCAGCTCCATGTAGCGGTCGAAGGGCAGGAAGCCGCCGGCCTGCTCGATCTCGCTGGCGATGTGCGCCCGCAGGCGGTCGCTGTGTGCTTGCTCGGCCGCGCTCGGCTCCGGTAAGGTCGCTTGCATCTGTGTTTCCGCGGAATTCAGCGGTCAAGACTAGCAAAAGGTGTCGTGATGCCCGACAAGGTCGCCCTGGTCACCGGCTCGGCGCGCCGCATCGGCGCGGTCATCGTGCGCGAGCTGCACGCGGAGGGGATGCGCGTGGTGATCCACTACCGCGGCTCGCGCGAGCCGGCCGAGGCGCTGGCGGCGGAACTGAACGCGGCGCGCCCCGACTCGGCGCGCACGGTGCAGATGGACCTCGGCGACATCGCCGGCCTGCCGCGCCTGGTGGCGGAGGTGATCGGCCTGTGGGGGCGGCTGGACGTGCTGGTCAACAACGCATCCACCTTCTACCCCACCCCCTTCGGCCAGATCACCGAGGACCACTGGGAGGACCTGCTGGGCTCCAACCTGAAGGCGCCGCTGTTCCTCAGCCAGGCGGCGGCGCCGGAGCTGAAGCGGCGGCGCGGCTGCATCGTCAATATCGTGGACATCCACGCCGAGCGGCCCCTCAAGGAGTACCCGGTGTACTCGGTGGCCAAGGCGGGCCTGGTGATGCTCACCAAAGCGCTGGCGCGCGACCTGGGGCCGGAGGTGCGCGCCAACGGCGTGGCGCCGGGCGCCATCCTGTGGCCCGAGGCGCCCCACCACGCCGCCCAGCACGCCGACATCATCCGCCGCACGGCCCTCAAGCGCGAGGGCACGCCGGAGGACATCGCCCGCACGGTACGCTTCCTCATCAACGAGGCGCCCTACATCACCGGCCAGATCATCGCCGTGGACGGCGGCCGCACCCTGTCCAACTGAGCCCGTCAGGCCGGCTGCCAGTGGGCGCGCGGCGCCGGCGCCATGCGCCCCTCGGCCTGCGCCCGCCGCCACAGCTCGGCCATGGTCTCGCCCGACAGCGGGTGGCGCAGGTCCGGGGCCAGCTCGGCCAGGGGCTGCAGCACGAAGGCGTAGCGCTCGATCTCGTCCCGCGGCAGGCGCAGCGGCCCCTCGTCCAGCACCGCATCGCCCCACAGCAGCAGGTCCACGTCCAGGGTGCGGGGGGCGAACTTCTCCCCACCGCGCACGCGACCGGCGGCGGCCTCCAGTTCCTTGAACAGGGCGTCCAGGGCGGCCGGCGGCAGGTCGCTGTCGAAGGCGGCCACCAGGTTGTAGAAGGGCTGGCCGGCAAAGCCCACGGCGGCGGTCTCGTACACCGGCGACAGGGCCAGCGGGCCGAAGCGCGCGCGCAGGGCGTCGATGGCCGCCTGGATGTGGCGCGTCCGCTCGATATTGCTGCCGATGCTGACGTAGACGCGCGGCATGGCGCTCAGGCGGGCCGCTCGCCCCGCTCGATGCGAATGCCCACCGAGCGCGAGCCGCGCACCGCGCCCGGCTTGTGCAGGGTGAGGCGCAGCCAGGGCACGCCGAACTCGTCGCGGATGAGGGCCGCCACCTGCTCGGCCAGAGTCTCCACCAGCAGGCACTCGCTGGCCTCCACGTGGGCGATGACCCGCTTGGCCACGGCCTTGTAGTTGAGGGCGTGCTCGATGTCGTCGGTCTCCGCCGCGCGGCGGATGTCGGTGGCCATCTCGATGTCGAACGACAGGGTCTGCTTGATGCGCCGCTCCCAGTCGTAGATGCCGATGGTCGCGTCGATGCGCAGGTCTTCGATGAATACGATGTCCATGCCGGCTCGCTCGCCACTGCGGAGGGAGGCCACACTATATCGGCGCCGCCCGGCGCCCGCCAGCGACCCCGCCCGCGCCCCCGGATTGTCAACGGGGCCGCGCCCGGTTGCCTCACGCCGGCGGGTTTGCTATGGTTCGCGCCCTTTCAGACAGGATTCCGGAGTTCGTCATGTCACGAGTGTGTCAGGTGACGGGCAAGCGCCCGGCGGTGGGCAACAACGTCTCCCACGCCCACAACAAGACCAAGCGCCGTTTTCTGCCCAATCTCCACACCCACCGCTTCTGGGTGGAGAGCGAGAACCGCTGGGTCAAGCTGCGCGTCTCCTCCAAGGGCATGCGCATCATCGACAAGAAGGGCATCGACGCCGTGCTGGCGGAAATGCGCGCCCGCGGCGAGAAGATCTGAGGAACCGACCATGGCCAAGGCAGCACGAGAGAAGATCCGCCTGGTGTCCAGCGCCGGCACGGGCTACTTCTACACCACCACCAAGAACAAGCGGAACATGCCGGAGAAGATGGAGATCAAAAAGTATGATCCGGTCGTCCGCAAGCACGTGATCTTCAAGGAAGCGAAGATCAAGTGACCGCCGCGCGGGCCCTGCCCGCCGGATGAACCGACCCCAGGAGAGCCGGCCCACGCCGGCTCTCTTGCGTTGCGCCATGAAAAAAGCCGGCCCGGGGCCGGCTTTTTTCATGGGCGCGGGGCGGCCGCTCAGGCGGCGGCCGGCCGCAGCGAGTAGCCCGGCAGGCGGCGGGCGAAGTCCTGTAGGGCGCGCACGCCGCTGGCCTCGGCCTCGCGGCACCAGGCCTGCAGGGCCTGCAGGAGCTGTTCCTGGTTGGCGTAGGTCTGCTCCCACACGGCCTGCAGGCGCTGGCGGTACTGCACCACCAGGCGCAGGGTGGCGCTACGCGAGAGGGTCTGCTCCACCGCCGCGCGCTGGTCGGGTGCCAGCCGGTCGTCGGCGCCGCGCAGCAGATGGCGGCGCACCCGGCGCAGGGCCTGGCGCAGGGAGGCGTCGGCGCGGGCCAGCTCCTCGCGCAGCACGGGTTGCAGCACGTTGCGGCGGTAGCGGGACAGCAGGTCGAGGCGGGCGCTGACCACGGCCTTGACGGTGTCCATGTCGATGCGCGCCTTGCCGGCGTCGATGACCGGGCGCGGTGCCACGCGCCGCACCCGCGCCAGGCGCAGGGCGGACAGCAGGCGCAGGTAGCCCCAGCCGATGTCGAACTCCCAGGGCTTGAGGGAGAAGCGCGCCGAGCTGGGGAAGGCATGGTGGTTGTTGTGCAGCTCCTCGCCGCCGATCAGCAGGCCAATGTTGCTGATGTTGGTGGAGCCGTCGCGGGTGTCGTAGTTGCGGTAGCCCCACCAGTGGCCCAGGCCGTTGATGACGCCGGCCGCCCAGAAGGGGATCCACAGCATCTGCACGGCCCACACGGTGAGGCCGATGGGACCGAACAGCAGCAGGTCCGCGGCCAGCATGGTGACGGGCCCCCAGTTGGGGTGGCGGGCGTAGAGGTGGCGCTCGATCCAGTCGTCCTGCAGGCCGTGGCTGTAGCGGTCGATGGTATCGCGGTTGGCGGCCTCGCGCCGGTACAGCTCGGCGCCGCGCGTGAGCAGGGTGCGGATGCCGTACACGTGCGGGCTGTGCGGGTCGTCGGGGGTTTCCACCTTGGCGTGGTGCTTGCGGTGGATGGCCACCCACTCGCGGGTGACCATGCCGGTGGTCAGCCACAGCCAGAAGCGCATGGGGTGCGCCACCAGCGGGTGCAGGTCCACGGCGCGGTGGGCCTGGCTGCGGTGCAGGAAGAGGGTGACGGAGACGATGGTGAAGTGGGTCATGCCGAGCACGACCGCGGCGATGCCCCACCAGGGCAGATGAAGGATTCCCATGTTGATGTCGGTTACCGGATAGCGAGAAAGGAAGGTCGCGGCGTCGTTGCGGGCCGGATGGGCCGGGAGACGGCGGGAACCCGACTATAGGCCCTTGCGGGTGTCACGTCCATGACAGCGTGGCGGAAACGTGCGCCGCTGGGCACCGCGGGCGGGGCCGGCGGTCAGCCGGCGGCGTCCACGCGGGTCAGCAGCAGGTTGCCCACGGCGTCGCACAGGGCCTGCCAGCCCGGCGCCAGCCAGGTGGTGGCCACCGCCTCGCGCAGGATGGCCGGTCCGGTCACGGACTGGCCCACGGCCAGGGCCTCGCGCTCGAACACCGGCACCGGTGCCGGGCAGCCGTGCACCGCCACGTGGGCGACGGGCGCGGCCGGGGTGGCGGGCAGGGGCTCGGCGAAGTCCGGCAGCGGCTCGTCCACGCTGACCTGCAGGCGCAGGTTGACCAGCTCCACGGGCATGGCCAGGGCATGGCCGAACTGGGCCTCGTGGGCGGCGTGGAAGGCGCGCGCCATCCGGGCCGGCGACGCGCCGTCCCAGGGCAGGTTGAGGGTGGAGGACTGGCCCTGGTAGCGCAGGTCCAGGGAGGCGTGGAAGACCAGCCGCGCCTCGTCGCCCACCTCGGCGCGCATGGCCGCCGCCAGCCGCTCGCGCAGGCCGGCCAGCTCCACCGCCAGCGCGCCGGGGCCGAAGCGCTCCAGCGGCCGCAGCAGGGAGTAGGAGGCCTGCCGGCTGCGCCGCGCCACCACCATGCCCAGGGCCGACAGCACGCCGGCCTGGCGCGGCACCAGGGCCTGGCGCATGCCCAGCTGCCCGGCCAGGGCGCACACGTGCATGCCGCCCGCGCCGCCGAAGCCGAGCAGGCAGAAGTCGCGCGGGTCGTGGCCACGCCGCACGGAGATGACGCGCAGGGCCTGGGCCATGTGCTCGTTGGCGATGCGCAGGATGCCCCGCGCCGCCTCGGCCAGTCCCAGCCCCAGCCGCTCCGCCAGGCGGCCCACGGCGCGCCGCGCCGCCTCGCCGTCCAGGCGCAGGCTGCCGCCGGCCAGGGGCAGGTCGGCCGGCAGCCGGCCCAGCACCACGTTGGCGTCGGTGACGGTGGGCTCGCGGCCGCCCTGGCCGTAGCAGGCCGGGCCGGGGGCGGCGCCGGCCGACTGCGGTCCCACCTGCAGCAGTCCGCCGGCGTCCAGCCAGGCGATGGAGCCGCCGCCGGCGCCGATGGTGTGCATGTCCACCATGGGCACGGCCAGCGGGTAGCCGGCGATCTCCCCCTCGCTGGTCAGGCCGATGTCGCCGTCCAGCAGGGCCACATCGGTGGAGGTGCCGCCCATGTCGAAGCTCATGAGGCGCTCGAAGCCGGAGCGCCGCCCTTGGGCGAGGGCCCCCACCAGCCCGCCGGCCGGGCCAGACAGCAGCAGGTGCACGGCCTGGGCGCCGGCCTGGCCGGCGTCGATGGTGCCGCCGTGGCTCTGCATGACCGACACGCGGGCCGGCGCCAGGGCGGCCGACAGGCGCGCCAGGTAGCGATCCATGAGGGGACCGACGTAGGCGTTGAGCCAGGTGGCCATGCCCCGCTCGTACTCGCGGTACTCGGCCAGCACGGCGCTGGAGCGGGCCACGAACAGGTCCTTCGGCAAGGCGCTGGCGATGGCCCGCTCGTGGCGGTCGTCGACGAAGGAGAACAGCAGGTTGATGGCCACCGCGTCCGGCGCCAGGCGCGCCAAGGCGGCGCGCAGGGCGGCCAGATCGGCCTCGGTGAGGGGGGTCAGCTCGCGCCCGTCGGGGGCCAGCCGCGCGCCCACCTCCAGGCACAGCTCGGGCGGCACCGGCAGGCGGCGCGGGGACGGCTCCAGGTCGTACAGGTCGCGGCGCGCCTGGCGACCGATGGTGAGCACGTCGGCGAAACCGCGGTTGGTGACGTAGGCGGTGCGCGCGCCCTTGCCCTCCAGCACGGCGTTGGTGGCCACCGTGGAGCCGTGCACCACGGCCAGCCCGGCGCGGTCCACGGCCAGCTCCGCCACCCCCTGCAGGATGGCCCGCTCCGGGGCGTCGGGGGTGGACAGCACCTTGTGCACGCGCAGGCGGCCCGCTTCCAGCAGGACGAAGTCGGTAAAGGTGCCGCCGGTGTCCACGCCCAGTTTGCGCATGGGCGGGGACTTTACCGAAACCACGCCGCGGCCGCATCATGGCCCCATGCCCGAGCTGCCGGAAGTCGAAACCACCCGCCGCGGCCTGCAACCCTGGGTCGAGGGGCAGCGCATCGAATCCGTCACGGTGCGCGAGTCGCGCCTGCGCTGGCCGGTGCCGGACGACCTGCCCCGGCTACTGGCCGGGCAGACCGTGCAGCGTATCTGGCGGCGCGCCAAGTACCTCATCCTGGACTTTCCCCACGGCCACCTCATCGTCCACCTGGGCATGTCCGGCAGCCTGCGCCTGGCCGAGCCCGACGAGCCGCTGCGCAAGCACGACCACGTGCTCATCCGCATGGCCAACGGCAAGGAGGTCCGCTTCCACGACCCGCGCCGCTTCGGCGCCCTGCTGTGGACCACCGAGCCGCCCGAGCGGCACCCGCTGCTGGCCGAGCTGGGCCCCGAGCCGCTCAGCGACGCCTTCGACACCGACTACCTGTACGGCAAGGCGCGCGGCCGGCGGGTGGCCGTCAAGCTGTTCCTCATGGACGCCAAAGTGGTGCCCGGGCTGGGCAACATCTACTCCAACGAGTCGCTGTGGGAGGCGCAGATCCACCCCAAGCGGCCCGCCGGGCGCATCGCGCGCCCGCGCATGGCGCGCCTGGTGGCGGCCATCAAGACCGTGCTGCAGGACGCCATCGCCCAAGGCGGCACCACCCTGCGCGACTTCATCCACGGGGAGGGAGAGCCGGGCTACTTCGCCATCCGGCTGCGGGTGTACGGCAAGGAGGGTGAGCCCTGCCCGCGCTGCGCCACGCCCATCCGCCGCATCGTGCTGGGCGGGCGGTCCACCTACTACTGTCCCAAGTGCCAGACCTGATGAGCCCGGTGGAGAGTGGAGCCATCCCGCTTCCGTAGGGCGCCTCGAAAGACCGAGATGGCGCCGGCTGGCAAGTCCGCTGTCCCCGCCACAGGCAACGAGCAGCAGCGTGAGGTGATAGTGCGGTCAGGAAGCGGTCAGTTCGGTTCACGGGGTAGTCCTGCGTTGCCCCTGTGTCAGAATAGAAGTCCGTTGGAAGCGACCAGGCACCTAGGAATCACACCTTGAATCAGACATGGTCTTTCAGGATTTTCGTAACGTTATCGGTCCTCCCGGTGACAGTCTGGGCACTCTCGTGCACTCATCTGCCGTGGGTCTTCGAGCGCCCCTCCTGCACCGAGCCGGCGTTGTGCGTCGATTTCACGCAAATGGAACGGGTGGTCACGAATCTCTCCCAGAGTGATCCGAGTATCCCCTGGTCCTCAAAAGCCTGGATGGATCGGCTTCGGCGTGATTGTGCGGCGGGGCAACGCTGGTGCATCCGCGCCCACCTGCAACGACGGATGCAGAAGCTCGCCGAGCGGATCGCCACCAAACCGGCGCAGCTTTCTTCTCGGGCAGCTTCCCGGAGAGAGCCGGAACGGCACAACGCCCTGGAACCGAAGCTCGCCCGATCCGACCGACCGATCCCACCGACCGCGCAACCCGGTACCCCGAAACTCCTTCCCCTTTCAGTACCACCGATGTCCGTCTCCGCAGAAACTGCCGCAACAACCCGATCCGTCGCAACGCAGCTCCCCATCCCAGATTCTCTTCCGGCCGTCGACCTCCGGAGCGCCCGCCTACTGCGCAACGCTTGCTACACGATCTACGGCAAAAGCTATTGTCTCCGAAACGGCCGCTACCACAACCGGGCCGAAGGGATCTACCTCGATTTCCATCGGATCCTCGCTACGGGGGATTACGACGGAGACGGGCAGATAGAGTATCTCGTTTCGATCTCCCTTGAGGGCGGAGGAACGGCTAGTTTCCCTCAACTTTATCTTGTCGCGTTCCGCGACGGGCATCCTATCCCCAGCCTCCCGTACGAGCTTCCCGACCGGAGCGGAATCCTCGGTGCGGCAATTGAAAGGGGCGTCATCACCCTCACCACCCTCGAGCCGGGACCCCACGACCCCAGCTGCTGCCCCTCCGTGCACCGGGTCCACCGCCTCGGCCTGCAACTGGTCGATCTCCCCTGATCCACCAAAGAAGCCTTCAACTTTCCGGGACCAGATGCCTTCGAAATTACATTGCTCATCCTGAATCTTTATTCTTTCCACGCGTACCAATTTTTTGAAGTCACGAATTCAGGAAGATGGATGCCAGTGAGCAGTCAGTACGGTTCACGGGCGGGGTAGTCCTGCATGGGGCCGGCGGGGTTGATGGGGGGTGGCGCCAGCAGCGGGCTGTGCGGGGCGAAGGGCCGGTTGATGGGCCAGTGGGCGGCGACGCGCTCGGCCAGGGTGCGCAGCCAGGGCGACAGCTCCGGTCGGCCGAAGCCGAGGGCCATGACCTGGGCCAGTTGCAGCTGCTGGGCCGCGGCGTCGTAGTCGCCCTGACGCGCCAGGGCCATGGCCAGGGTGATGACGGCGTCCACGGTGGGCTGCTGCGCCAGGAGGTCGCGGGCCAGTTGCACGGCCTTTGCGGCCTGTGCCGGCGGTCCGGGGCGGGTGGCCAGCAGGCGTGCGCGCAGCAGGTCGAAGCGGGGCTCGGGGCTGTGCTGGCGGGCGGCGTCCAGCTCGGCGCGCAGTTTGTCGGTGGCGACGCCGGTCTGCAGGCCGAGGGCGATGGCCAGGAAGCGGGCCTGGCTGTTGCGCGGGGCGCCGCGCAGGGCGGCCAGCAGGTGGGTGCGTGCCGCTTTGGTGTGGCCCTGCTGTAGCTCGAGCAGGCCCAGGTAGTAGTGGGCGCCGGAATGGTCGGGGTCGCCGGCCAGGGCGGTCTGGTAGTGGCGGCGGGCGGCGGCCAGGTCGCCGTCGGCGTGGGCCAGCAGGCCGGTGAGGAAGTGGGCCAGGGGGTTGTGCGGGTCCTCTTTCAGCACCGTGGCCAGCTCGCGGCGGGCCGCCTCGGGCCGCCCGGCCAGGTACAGGGTGCGCGCCAAGCTGGTGCGCAGGCGCGGGTTGTCCGGCTCCAGGGCGAGGGCCTGGGCGAAGGCCTCGGCGGCGGCCGGAAAGTCGCGCCGCTTGACGGCCTGCATGGCGCGGTGCAGGTGGGTGCGGGCCCCGCCCAACAGGGCTTCCAGCTCGGCCACCAGCGGGTCGGGCAGGCCGGGCCGGCCGGCGCCGTGGGCAGCCAGCGCCTCGCGCGCCTTGTCCACCTGCCCCAGGCCGCGATAGGCCATGGCCAGCGGGTAGCGCACGGAGGAGGCCTGCGGCTCGCGCGCCAGCACGGCCTCGAAGTGGCGCACGGCGGCGGCGTAGTCGCGCCGCTGCAGGGCGATGCGGCCCCGCACGAAGGCCACCGCGCCGGCCAGCGCGGGGTCGTCGTCCAGCCCGTCCAGCAACGGCGCGGCGTCCGCGGGGCGGTTCTCGTCCACCAGCACCTGGGCCAGGCGCACCCGCGCCGGGGCGTAGTCGGAGCGCAGGGACAGGGCGCGCCGCAGGTGGCGCTCGGCGTCCCCCAGGCGGCTGGTCTGCTGCGCCAGGTAGCCGCGGTAGTAGGCCCACAGGAAGCTGTCGGGCGCCAGCCGCTGGGCGTTGGCATAGGCCGGGTCGGCGGGCAGGTAGAAGGCGTGGGCGTGGTATATCTCGCCCAGCTCGCCGTAGGCGCGGGCCAGCTTGGCGCGCGTGCGCTGCGGGGCGCGCAGCAGCTCGGCCACCTCGCGGCGCACCTGCTGCAGGCGCTCACGCACGGCCGGCTCGGCGCGCGACAGGTCGGGCTCGGGCACGGCCAGCAGGTCGATGCGCTGTCCGTCCAGGGTGACGGTGCCCGGCGTGGAGAGGGCGTCGGCCAGCCCGGCCAGCGGCCAGGCGAGCAGGCCCAGCGCCAACAGCAGCGTCCTCATTTCCGCTTCACCGGCTGGCCGCTGCCCTCGCGCAGCGTGTGGTAGCGGTCCGCGGCCAGGCCCTGGAAGCGCTCCACGCGGCCGTCCGGCCAGTACACGGTGAGGTGCCGATAGGCGGTCGCCTCGCCCAGCCCCAGCAGGATGCGCGGGTCGTTGGCGGAGGCGTAGCTGCCGTCGGCACGCACGCGCCGCCACAGCACCGGCCGGCCCTTGCGCGCCAGGGCCACGCGCGCCCCGTAGGCGTCGCGGCCGTGGCGCTCCAGCAGGCGCAGACCCAGCCAGTGGCGGCGGTTGCCGACCTGGTTGAGCAGCAGGCGCGCCCAGCCGTTGTTGTTGCTCACCACCAGGTCGGTGTCGCCGTCGTTGTCGATGTCGCCGAAGGCGGTGCCGCGGCTCACCTCGGACAGGGCGAACACCGGCCCGGCCTGGGCGGTGACCTCGCGGAAGCGGCCCTTGCCCTCGTTGTGGAAGAGCTGGTTGGGCTGGTGCAGGGGGTACTTGTCGCCGGCCTTGGCCTGGATGGGCACGATGCGCACCTCGCCGTTGGCGGTGAACAGGTCCAGCCAGCCGTCGTTGTCGTAGTCGAACCAGGCGGTGCCGAAGGCGGTGTAGCCCTTGCTGGGGGCGGCCAGGCCGGTGGCCAGGGTGCGGTCCTCGAACCAACCCTTGCCGTCGTTGACGTACAGGGTGTTGGTCTCGCCCAGCAGGTGGGTCATGAACAGGTCCTCGTCGCCGTCGCCGTCGAAGTCGCCGGCGTCCACGCCCATGCTGGCCTCGGGCACGCCCTCCATGTTGACCGCCACGCCGGCCAGCAGGGCCTCGTCGCGGAAGGTGCCGTCCTTCTGGTTGATCCACAGCTGGTTGGCCTTGGCGTCGTTGGCGGCATACACGTCCGGCCAGCCATCGCCATTGAAGTCGGCGACGATGACGCCCAGGGTAGGGCCGGGCGCCTTGCCAATGCCGGACGGGCCGCTCACGTCGGTGAAGCGGCCGTCGCCGTCGTTGCGGAAGAGGTGGTTGGGCAGCGGCTTGAAGAAGCTGGGCGAGCAGTAGTCGCGCTCGCCGGTGGGCGCGTAGCAGGCCTTGTTGTGGGCCGCGTCCCAGGCCACGTAATCGCCCACGAACAGGTCCAGGTCGCCGTCGCGGTCGTAGTCCAGCCAGGCGGCCGACACGCTCCAGGCGGGGTCACCCACACCGGCGGGGGCGGTGACCTCGGTGAAGCGGCCGTTGCCGTCGTTGCGCCACAGCTGGTTGGGGCCGAAGTTGGTCACGTACAGGTCCACGTCGCCGTCGTTGTCGTAGTCACCGGCGGCCACGCCCATGCCGTAGTGGGGGGCGCGGATACCGGCCTGCTCGGTGACGTCGGTGAAGCGCAGGCGGGGGCGGCCGTCCTTGCCCACCGTGAGGTCGTTGCGGAACAGGCGGTCGGTGAGGGGCTGGCCGGGCGGCGGCGGGATGAGGGCCCTGGCCAGGGGCTTGCCGCCGAGCATGGCCCCCTGCACCAGGTACACGTCCAGGTCGCCGTCGTTGTCGTAGTCGAACAGGGCCACGCCGGCGCCCACGTTCTCGGCGAAGTAGAACTCGCCCGACATGCCGTTGAAGTGCCAGAAGCGCAGGCCGCTCTGTTCGGCCACGTCCTCGAACCAGGGCGTGGCGGCCTGGGCGGCCAGCGGCAGCAGGGCGGCGAGCAGCAGTCGTTTCATGGCCTTCCCTCCAGCGGCTGGCCCTGGCGCACGGTGAGCAGGCGGTCCACCGGCAGGTCGCCGAGGGTCTGCTCGCTGCCGTCGGGCCAGCGGATGTGCAGCGTGTCCACGGTGGCGGCCTCGCCCAGGCCGAAGGTGACCGGCAGTTCCACCTGCGACAGGTAGCTGCGCGTGGGCATCACGTCGCGGTACTGGGTGCGGCCGCCGGCGGTGAGGGTGAGGCGCGCGCCGATGGCGTCGCGGTTGGGCGCCTTGCCCACCAGGCGCAGGCGCAGCCAGTGGTGGTGGCGGGCCTGGTCGTTGCGCAGCAGGCGCGGGGCGGCGCCCACCTGGGTGATGATCACGTCCAGGTCGCCGTCGCCGTCGATGTCGGCGTAGGCGGCGCCCCGCCCCACCAGCGGCCGGGCCAGATCGCCCACCTGCTCGGCCAGCACGAAGCCCTCGGCGCAGTCGCCGCAGTTCCAGAACAGCTGCGGCGGCTGGGCGTAGTGCTGGCTGGGCTGCACCACGTTGATCTCCTCCTCCAGGTGGCCGTTGGCCTGCAGCAAGTCCTGGCGGCCGTCCAGGTCGGCGTCGAAGAAGAACAGGCCGAAGGTGAGGGCGGCACGGCTCAAGGGGCCGATGCCCTCGGTCATGGCCTCGTCGGCGAACAGGTCCGGCCCGCCCTGGCTGACGTACAGCGAGGACATCTCGTTGGCGAAGTTGGCCACCGCCAGGGCCACGTCCGGGTCGTTGCGGAAGTGGGCGGCGTCCACGCCCATGGCGCCGGTGGCCGCGCCGTTGCGGTCGAAGGCCACGCCCAGGTCG
>JALVPS010000255.1 GCA_027031685.1 Gammaproteobacteria bacterium
ATGGTGTACCTGAGCGAGGTCATCGCCGCCGAGGCCTACCAGAAGGCCACCTCGCCGCTCACCCTGGCCCTGGGCAAGGACATCGGCGGCGCGCCGGTGGTGGCCGACGTGGCCAAGATGCCGCACCTGCTGGTGGCCGGCACCACCGGCTCGGGCAAGTCGGTGGCGGTCAACGCCATGCTGCTCAGCGTGCTGTTCAAGGCGCGCCCCGACGAGGTGCGCATGATCCTCATCGACCCCAAGATGCTCGAGCTGAGTGTGTACGAGGGCATCCCCCACCTGCTCACGCCGGTGGTCACGGACATGAAGGACGCGGCCAACGCCCTGCGCTGGTGCGTGGCGGAGATGGAACGCCGCTACCAGCTCATGTCGGCCTTGGGCGTGCGCAACATGAACGGCTACAACCGCAAGGTGCGCGAGGCGCGCGAGCGCGGTGAGCCGCTCACCGATCCCCTGTGGCAGCCCAGCGGCCTGATCGAGGGCGAGACGGCCCCGGAGCTGGAGCCCATGCCCTACATCCTCATCGTGGTGGACGAGTTCGCCGACATGATGATGGTGGTGGGCAAGAAGGTGGAGGAGCTGATCGCCCGCCTGGCACAGAAGGCGCGCGCCGCCGGCCTGCACCTGATCCTGGCCACGCAGCGCCCCTCGGTGGACGTCATCACCGGCCTCATCAAGGCCAACATCCCCAGTCGCATGGCCTTCCAGGTGTCCTCCAAGGTGGATTCGCGCACCATCCTCGACCAGATGGGCGCCGAGCAGCTGCTGGGCCACGGCGACATGCTGTACCTGCCGGGTGGCACCAGCATCCCCACCCGGGTGCACGGCGCCTTCGTGGCCGACCACGAGGTGCACCAGGTGTGCGACTATCTGCGTGCCCAGGGTGAACCGGACTACGTGGAGGAGGTCACACGGGAGGCCGAGCCGGGCGAGGCCGACATCCCCGGCCTGGAGCTGGTGGACAGTGGTGGCGAGTCCGATCCGCTGTACGACCAGGCGGTGGCCATCGTCACCGAATCGCGCAAGGCCTCCATCTCCTGGGTGCAGCGTCGCCTCAAGATCGGCTACAACCGGGCGGCGCGCATCGTGGAGGAAATGGAGGCGGCGGGCGTCGTCTCGCCCGTGCAGGCCAACGGCTCGCGCGAGGTGCTGGCGCCACCGCCGCCGGAGATGTAATCACACGGGACTGACGACGATGATGACGACGAAAACGAAACCGATGCCTTGGGGTATGGCGCTGCTGGCGCTCGTTCTGCTGGCCGCCGGCGCTCTGGCGCAGGCCGATCCGCTGGACAAGGCCAGCGGCGTGCAGCTGCTGCAGCGCTTCATGAAGAAGATCCATACCGTGGACACCACCTTCACCCAGGAAGTGGTGGACAAGGACGGGCGCCTGTCCAGCACCGCCGTGGGCCGCTTCCAGCTGCTGCGGCCGGGCCGCTTCCGCTGGGACTACGAACGCCCCAACCCGCAGGAGATCGTGGCCGACGGCAAGTCGGTTTGGGTGTACGACAAGGAGCTGGACCAGGTGACGGTCAAGCCGCTCAGGGAGGCCCTGGGCGGCTCGCCGGCGGCCATCCTCATGAAGGATCGCGACCTCAGCCGCGAGTTCACCATCACCGAGCGCAAGCCGCGCAACGGGCTGAAGTGGGTGGAGCTCAAGCCACGCCAGCCGGACAGCGGTTTCCAGCGCATCCTGGTGGGGCTGGACCGTGACGGCATCCAGGCCATGGACCTGTACGACCCCTTCGGCCGGCTCACCATGATCCGCTTCCACGACCCGCGCTTCAACGTCGGCCTGCCGGCCAGCCGCTTCCGCTTCACCCCGCCGCCCGGCGCGGACGTCATTGGCACGCCCGGCTGATACCGCCCATCCGTCCCCGGCCGGCCAGCCGCTGGCCGACCGCCTGCGCCCGCAGCGCCTGGAAGACGTGGCCGGCCAGCGCCACCTGCTGGCCCCGGGCCGGCCCCTGTACGAGGCGCTGCGCGCCGGCCGCCTGCACTCCATGGTCCTGTGGGGCCCGCCCGGCAGCGGCAAGACCACCCTGGCGCGGCTCATCGCCCGCCACGCCGAGGCGCGCTTCCTGTCCCTGTCGGCGGTGCTGTCCGGCGTCAAGGACATCCGCGCCGCCATCGACCAGGCCCGCGCCGAGCGCGCCGCCACGGGCCGCGCCACCATCCTGTTCGTGGACGAGGTGCACCGCTTCAACAAGGCCCAGCAGGACGCCTTCCTGCCGCACATCGAGGCCGGCACCGTCACCTTCGTCGGTGCCACCACCGAGAACCCCTCCTTCGAGCTCAACAACGCCCTGCTGTCGCGGGTGCGCACCTACGTGCTCAAGCCGCTCACGGCCGGGGACATCGAGGCCGTGCTGCGGCGCGCGGTGGACGTGCTGGCGCGCGAGGACGGCCTGACCGTGATCCTGGCGCCGGAGGCGGTGGCGCAGATGGCCGCCTTCGCCGACGGCGACGCGCGGCGCGCCCTCAACCTGCTGGAGCTGGCCATCGACCTGGGCCGCGACGAGGCCGGCCGGGTGGCGGTCACGGCCGAGTCCCTGCGGCCGCTCATGAGCGAGGGCGGGCGCCGCTTCGACAAGGGCGGCGAGTACTTCTACGACCAGATCTCCGCCCTGCACAAGTCGGTGCGCGGCAGCGACCCGGACGCCACCCTGTACTGGCTGTGCCGCATGCTGGACGGTGGCGCCGACCCGCGCTACCTGGCCCGGCGCCTGATCCGCATGGCCAGCGAGGACATCGGCAATGCCGATCCGCGCGCCCTGCAGCTGGCCCTGGACGCCGCCGCGGCCTACGAACGGCTGGGCAGCCCGGAGGGCGAGCTGGCCCTGGCCCAGGCGGCGGTGTACCTGGCCGTGGCGCCCAAGAGCAACGCCGTCTACCGCGCCTTCCGCGAGGTCATGGACGAGGTGCGCCGCAGCGGCACGCTGGAGGTGCCCCTGCACCTGCGCAACGCGCCCACCCGACTCATGCGTCAACTGGACTACGGCAAGGGCTACCGCTACGCCCACGACGAGCCGGACGCCTACGCCGCCGGCGAGCAGTATCTGCCCGACGCCCTGCATGGCCGGCGCTGGTACCACCCCGTGGACCGTGGCCTCGAGGCGCGCATCGCCGAGAAGCTGGCCGCCCTGCGCGCCCGCGACGCCGCCGCCGGAGAGGAATGAGCCTGACCGGGTTTTGCCAAACGGTTCTGCATTTCCGGGTCGCGGCCCGGCGTCCTGCCCGGCAAACCGCACTGCGTCACGGCCCGCGCCGCCCGCGCCGCCTAGACTCCGAACCAGGCACAGGACAGACGGGGTCGCGGGATGTGCGGTCGGGCGAAGGGATTCACGCTGATCGAGTTGATGACGGTAATGGCCATCGTGGGCGTGCTGGCGGCCATCGGCACGGGTGCCTACCGGCACTACGTCGCCCGCAGCCAGCTCGCCGAACCGCTGGCGCTGGCCGGGCCGGCGCGCGCGGCGGTGGCGGAATATTTCGGCCACACCGGCCGCCTGCCGGCCGACAACATCACCGTCGGCCTGCTGGCCCCGGAGCACTACGCCAGCCGCCGCCTGGCCAGCCTGGAGGTGGAGCACGGCGCCATCCATCTGCACCTGAACGGCCGCAGCCAGCCCGCCCTGCAGGGGCGCGTGCTCACCCTGCGCCCCGCCTGGCATCCGGACGGTCGCGACGGCCGCTTGTTGTGGCTGTGCGGGCCGGCCCGCCCGCCCGGCGATGGCTGGGTCGTGGGCGGTGTGGACCGCACCGACGTGCCGGCCCGCCTGCTGCCCCCTTCCTGCCGCTGAGCCTTGCGGTACACTGCCCGCCTGTCGTCACCACGCCGAAGAGCCGATCATGCGTCAACGCCTCGCGCTGGGCATCCTGCTGCTGGCCTATGTGCTGTGGGTGCCGGGCATCAGCCGGCCGCTCATCACCCTGCAGGGCAGCGTGGACAAGGCGCGCCTGGTGGACCTGGGCAAGCAGCTGCTGCGCGACAACCCCAACGTGCTCCCCATGGTGGCCAACATGGCCGCCGGCCTGCTGGACGGCCTGCACGCCGAGGGCCGCATCCCCGCCTACCACAAGACGCGCAGCATCCTGGGCACGGTGCAGGAGCTGTTCCGCTCCGGCAACGCCCTGGTGGGCTTTCTGGTCATGCTGTTCAGCGTCATCGTGCCGCTGGTGAAGGGCGCCCTGCTGCTGGCCGCCCTGGCCCTGCGCCGCGGGCCGTGGCCGGCGCGCGCCACGCAGGTGGCCAACCTGATCAGCAAGTGGTCCATGGCCGATGTGTTCGTGGTGGCGGTCATCGTGGCCTACCTGGCGGCCCAGGCCACCCAGAACATGGGCGAGATCTTCGTGCTGGACGCCCGCTTCGGCGCCGGCTTCTGGTTCTTCCTGGGCTACTGCCTGCTGTCCATCGCCAGCGCCCAGCTCATGCCGGCGCGGCGCGAGGGGCCTTGACACCCGTTGAGCTACACTCGTTTGCGACGGGGCAAGGCGATTGTTGGAGGAACAGGATGAAAGCGGAATTTACGGCATTGATCGAGAAGGCGCCCGAAGGCGGCTATTGGGCGATATGCCCGGAGGTTCCCGGCGCCAACGGTCAGGGCGAGACCATCGAGGAGGCCAAGGAAAGCCTGAAGGAGGCCATCGAGATGATTCTCGAAGACCGCCGCGAGGATGCCATGCGGGGGCTGCCCGAGGATGTGATACGCGACAAGGTCGAGGTGGCATGAAGTGTCGCGATTTGGAGAGGAGACTCCGGATCGCGGGATGCTACCTGAAGAGGGAAGGGAGATCCCATTCCCTGTGGATCAATCCGAGGACGGGGGTCATCGAGGCAGTGCCCCGCCATGTGGAAATCAAGGAGCCGCTGGCAAGAAAAATTCTCAGGAATCTGGGCTGACTGCCTGACAAAACTCGCCCAAGAGGCGGGGGCGTTGTAGGCTCTTCATCGTTTGAGACCAATCAGACGGTGAAACGCCATGAACAACGCCCCCGCAAGAATGCACGATACGGTGATCGGCC
>JALVPS010000256.1 GCA_027031685.1 Gammaproteobacteria bacterium
CAACACGCGCATCGACGACTGGTTTTGGCGAAGGCCCTATCCCTCCTGGATCCTGTTCGGTGCCACCTTCTCCACCCGCGTGCTCGGCACCCTGATCGCCGTCTATGGGTTCCTCATCACCCCCATCGGCTGGATCTACGCCCTCTACATGTGGGCCTATGCGCTGGCCTGGTTCGTCTTCAACGACGTGATCAAGATGGCCACCTACCACTTCCTGCGCCAGCGGGGGCTGTACGGCTGAGGCCGGACGCGGTGTCACTGGGATGGGGCAGAGTGGAGGCCCGCTCAGCGGGCCGTCGGGCAGCAGCCGTAACACGCGCCGCAGCGCAGGGGCGGCGGCATCGCCCGGGACGGGCGTGATGTTCGTCTCCAAGGCCGGCAGCAGAGCGAGAATGGTGGCCGTGTCCTCGGTGAGCGGCGTGACCAGGTAGGTGTCGTCGGCGAACATCAGCAGCGCCGTCTGCCCCTCGTGGCGCCGCTGCAGTAGGTCCTCGATCTTGAAGCGCGCGCGGAGGAGCCGAGAGGGTTTCAGGTCGGCCGCCTCGGGGGCCGGGCAGGCGCCAGTGCCCCTCTCCCCCGCTCGGGGGAGAGGGGTTGGGGTGAGGGGGCGGCCGCGCCGTAGGCGAGGGCGAGGAGGGCGCGGCCGGGGCCGTGCCGGAAGCGGCCGTGGCCGCCGTGGGCGTCGAGGAAGGCGAGCCAGCGCTGGCCGGTGAGGGCGGCGACCTGGTGGCGCGGGTAGCAGGCCAGGGCGTAGCGCTTGAGCAGGCGGTTGAGGGCCTCGGCCAACTCGGGCAGGGGCGGCCGGCGGGCGGCCAGGGCGTCCAGTTCGCGCAGGGCGACGCGGCGCAGGCGGGTGCGCCGGCGCCACCACCAGACGGTGCCGGTGGCGGCCAGCAGGAGCGCGCCGGCCAGCAGCCACCAGCCCGGCGCGGGCGGCCACCAGCCGGGCGGCGGCGGGGTGTGCACGGGGCGCAGGCCGGCTAGGGGGTCGGGGCTCATCGCGCCAGGCCCTCGCGCAGGATGCGCGCCGGGTCGGCGTCGGTGGCGCAGGTGAGCAGGCGCACGCGGTGGCGGCGGCACAGGGCGTGCACGCGCTCGGCGCGGGCGGCGAACTGCTGGCGCCAGCGCTCGCGCACCGCCGGGCGACCGGTGTCCAGCCACAGCTCGCGGCGGCCATCGCCCAAGTGGTAGCGGCCGGGCGGGGGCGGCTCGCCCTCCAGGGGGTCGTGCACGAAGACGGCCATGAGGTCGGCGTGCTCGCCGAGGGCGGTGAGGTGGGGGCCGGCGTCCTCGCCCAGCTCGCTGAAGTCGGAGACGATGACCACCAGGGCGCCGGGGCGGGCCACCCGCGCCAGCCGTCCCAGCTGGGCGTCCAGGCGGCCGCGCCGGGGGTCGGCGGGGGCGCGCGCCGGGCGGGCGGCGGCGGCGCGCAGCAGGGCCAGCACGCCGGCGCGGCGGCTGCGCGGGGGCAGCTCGTCGTGGCCGTGGGCGTCGTACACCAGGCCGCCCACGCGGTCGCCGTGGCGCTCCGCCCGCCAAGCCAGCAGGGC
>JALVPS010000257.1 GCA_027031685.1 Gammaproteobacteria bacterium
CGTGTATTCGGGCCCCGTCACCCACCGCTCGGCCAGCACGGGGCCGGCGGCGGCCTCGGCCACGGCCACCGCTTCCCGGAAGCTGTCGGCATCGTCGGCCCGGCTCATGCCGATGCTGGAGCCTTCCAGGGCGGGCTTGACCATCACCGGCCAACCCAGGCGCCGTTCCACCTCCGCTGGGTCGGTCCCCCCATCCACTTCCATGAACGGGGGTGTGGGCAGTCCGGCCGCCTGCCACAGGCGTTTGGTCGTGCGCTTGTTCATGCACACCGCCGAAGCCTCCACGCCGCTGCCCGTGTAGGGCAGGCGTAGGATCTCGAGCAGTCCCTGCACGCAGCCGTCCTCGCCACCGCGTCCGTGGAGTATCACGAACGCCCGGTCATAACGGCCGCCGTCCAGCACACGCGCGATGTCGCGGTCTACGTCCACACCATGGGCGTCCACACCGGCCCGCCGCAACGCCTCCAGCACCGTACGTCCACTGGCCAGGGACACCTCACGCTCGGCCGACCAGCCCCCCATGAGCACGGCCACGGTTCCGTAGTCGGTGACGCTCACGAGGCCTCCCCCAGGATTCGCACCTCGGGCTCCAGGCGTACCCCGTGGTGCACCTGTACCGTCCGCTGCACGTGGCGGATCAGGGCCTCGATGTCCGCCGCCGTGGCCTTCCCCGTATTGAGAATGAAATTGGCGTGCTTCTCGGAGACACAGGCCCCACCGATGCAACAGCCCTTGAGACCCGCCGCCTCGATCAGCCGGCCCGCATGGTCCCCGGGAGGATTGCGGAACACCGACCCGCAGCTGGCGCCGGAGGGCTGGGCGCGCCCGCGGCGCGCCAGCAGCTCCCGGATCCGGGCCTGCTCCGCCTCGGTGTCACCATGCCTCAGCCGCAGCATGGCGCCCACGAAGGCCTCACCGGGCGCCAGCCCGGCAACCTGCCGGTAGCCGACCTGGAACCGGTCCGGTGCCCGTACCTGCACCCGTCCAGCACCGTCCAGCACGGCCACCGACTCGACGAGTTCCCAGGTCTGTGCCCCGAAACAGCCGGCGTTCATGGCCAGTGCGCCACCCATGGTTCCTGGAATGCCGGCCAGGAAGGCCGCCCCCGCCAGCCCTGCCTTCGCACAGCTCCGGGCGACACGCGCACAGGGTGTACCGGCACCGACTCGGACACGCCCATCCTCCAAGAACTCGATCTCACCCAGCGCCCCGTGCAACACGATCACGGTGCCGCGCACTCCTCCGTCGCGAACGAGCACGTTGCTGCCGAGGCCCAGCCAGGTATAGGGCCGCGGACCGAGCCCCCGGCGCACGAACTGCTGCAGATCCTCCAGGTCGGCCGGCCGGAACAGACACTCGGCGCGTCCCCCCGTACGCCAACTGGTGAACCCCGCCAGCGGCGCGTGGTAGCGCAGCTCGCCGCGCACGGGCGACTGGTCCATGGCCACCATCACCGGACATCCCCCCCTGCCGCCAGGCGCGCGGGCAGCGCCGCCGCCACGCGGCCGATACTGCCGGCACCCAGGGTGAGGACCACGTCACCATCC
>JALVPS010000258.1 GCA_027031685.1 Gammaproteobacteria bacterium
CGGGTCATCGCGCCGCGCTTCCTGGCCGGCTTTCTGACCATGCCGGTGCTGGCGGCGCTGTTCAGCGCCGTGGGGGTGCTGGGCGGCTATTTCGTGGGCGTGGGCCTGCTGGGGGTGGACGCCGGCGCCTTCTGGTCGCAGATGCAGGCCAACGTGGACTGGCACGAGGACATCGTCAACGGCGTCATCAAGAGCGTGGTGTTCGGCTTCGTGGCGGCCTGGATCGCGGTGTTCGAGGGCTATGACGCCGTGCCCACCTCGGCCGGGGTGAGCGAGGCCACCACGCGCACCGTGGTGCACACCGCCCTGGCCGTGCTGGGGCTGGACTTCGTGCTGACCGGACTGATGTTCGAATGAGAGAGGAATCCGTACATGCGCACGACGCGTAAGGTGGAGATAGGCGTGGGGCTGTTCGTGGCCCTGGGCATGGCGGCGCTGTTCATGCTGGCCATGCAGGTGAGCAACTTCCGCAGCTACACGGGCGGTGCGCAGTATCATGTGTATGTGTATTTCGACAACATCGGCGGGCTCAAGGTGCGCTCGCCGGTGACCCTGTCCGGGGTGCGTATTGGCCGGGTGAGCGCCATCGGCTACGACGAGGAGGCCTTGCAGGCCAAGGTGACCCTGGCCATCGATGCGCGCTACGACTTCCTGCCGGTGGATACCTCGGCCAGCATCTACACCGCCGGGCTGCTGGGCGAGCAGTACGTGGCCCTGGAGCCCGGCGCCGAGGACGAGACCCTCAGGGAGGGCAGCGTCATCCACCATGCCCAGTCCGCCCTCGTGCTGGAGGAACTGATCGGCCAGGTGCTGGTCAACCTGACATCCGGCAAGGGCAAGGAATGAAACGATACGAAACGAGGACAAGCCCATGACACAGGCGATTTTCTCCCCCCGTAGCGCGCTCGCGTGGCTGTACGCGGCCCTGCTGACCCTGTTGCTGGGTGGGGTGGCGCTGGCGCGCACCGACCCGCTGCCACCCGATCAGCTGCTCAAGGAGCGCGCGCAACAGGTCATGGCCGAACTCAAGGCCGGCGGCGAGGCGCTGCGCAGCGACGAGAAGAAGGTCTATGACCTGGCCAACCGGCTCATCTTCCCGCTCATCGACTTCGAGGCCATGGGCAAGCTGACCCTGGGCAAGCACTGGCGGCGGGCCACGCCGGAACAGCGGCGGGCCTTCATCGACGCCTACAAGAAGCTGCTGGTGCGCACCTACGCCAAGTCGCTGCGCCAGTACGCCAACCAGGACATCATCTTCCTGCCCGAAAAGACGCGCATCCGTGGCAAGTATGCCACCGTCTATTCGGAGTTCGTGCCCGGTAACGGCCAGCCCAACATCTCCGTGGTGTACAGCCTGCGGCTCAAGGACGGGCAGTGGAAGGCCTACGACGTGACCATCGACGGCCTGAGCCTGGTCAAGAACTACCGCACCAGCTTCTCGCGCGAGATCGCCGACAAGGGGCTGGATGCGCTCATCCACCGATTGCAGGAAGAGACGCGGGGGCTGGGCTGACATGGGCACGCCGGCCCTGGTCAGGGACGACGCCACCGGTCGCTTCCGGCTGGTAGGCATGGTCAACCTGCGCACCGTGGCCCGCCTGGCCACGTTGCCGGCTGAGCTGGCGGAGCCCGAGTGCCAGATCGACCTGAGCGACGTGGAGGGCGCCGACAGCAGCACTCTGGCGCTGCTCCTTTTGTGGCAGCGCCACGCCCTGCGGCGCGGTTGCCGGCTGCGCTTCACTGGCTTCCCGGCGCGCCTGCGCTCGCTCATCGACCTGTACGACCTGCGCGAGATCCTGCTCGAAGGGGCGCTTGCCGCGGCCCATTGACGCGGCGGATGTGGCGGCCGTCACGCTATACCCTCCAAGTCCCTGATTCGGTATAGTGCAGCGCCTTGTTCCATCCCCGTTCGGCGCGTCCCTTTCATGGAAAAACTGCTCATTCGAGGCGGCCGGCCGCTGCGCGGCGAGGTGCGCATCTCCGGTGCCAAGAACGCCGTGTTGCCCATCCTGGCCGCCACGCTGCTGGGGGATGCGCCGTCGCGGGTGAGCAACGTGCCGCACCTGCGCGACGTGACCACCACCATGCGCCTGCTGGGCCAGCTGGGCGCCGAGCTGACCGTGGACGAGACCATGGCCATCGAGGTGGACCCGCGTCCGGTGCACACCACGCGCGCCCCCTACGAGCTGGTCAAGACCATGCGCGCCTCCATCCTGGTGCTGGGGCCGCTGGTGGCGCGCCACGGCCGCGCCGAGGTGTCCCTGCCCGGCGGCTGTGCCATCGGCGCCCGGCCGGTGAACCTGCATATCGACGGGTTGCGCGCCATGGGCGCCGAGATCGGCGTGCACAATGGCTACGTGGTGGCCACCTGCCAGGGCCGGCTGCGCGGCGCGCGCATCTTCATGGACGTGGTGAGCGTGACGGGCACCGAGAACCTGCTCATGGCCGCCACCCTGGCCGAGGGCACCACGGTCATCGAGAACGCCGCCCGCGAGCCGGAGGTGACCGACCTGGCGCGCTTCCTCATCCGCATGGGGGCGCGCATCGAGGGCGTGGGCACGGACACCCTCACCATCCACGGCGTGGAGCGGCTGCACGGCTGTGAATACCGGGTGTTGCCGGACCGCATCGAGACCGGCACCTTCCTGGTGGCGGCGGCCATGACCGGCGGTGACATCACGGCCCTGGACACCGACGCCGGCCTGCTGGACGCCGTGCTGGCCAAGCTGGCCGAGGCCGGCGCCGAGGTGCACGTGGAGGGCAGGGACGGACGCATCCGCGTGCGCGGCAACGGCCGGCCACGCGCCGTGAGCCTGCACACCAGCCCCTATCCGGGCTTTCCCACCGACATGCAGGCCCAGTTCATGGCCCTCAATACCATCGCCGAGGGCACCGGCACCATCGTGGAGAACGTGTTCGAGAACCGCTACATGCATGTGCAGGAGCTGCAGCGCATGGGTGCCCGCATCCGCCTGGAGGGCAACGCCGCCATCACCGAAGGGGTGGCGCAACTGGAGGGCGCACCGGTCATGGCCACCGACCTGCGCGCCTCGGCGGGCCTCATCCTGGCCGGCCTGGTGGCCCAGGGTGAGACGGTGGTGGACCGCATCTATCACATCGACCGCGGCTACGAGCGCATCGAGGAGAAGCTGTCCCAGCTCGGCGCGTACATCCGCCGCCTGCCCGCCTGAGGAGACGAGCATTGTCGGAGGCCCTCACCATCGCCCTCTCCAAGGGGCGCATCTTCAAGGAGACACTGCCCTTCCTGTGCGCCGTGGGCGTCGAGCCGCTGGACGACCCCGGGACCAGCCGCAAGCTGATCCTGGCCACCAGCCGGCCCGACGTGCGCCTGCTGGTGATCCGCGCCACCGACGTCCCCACCTATGTGGAGTACGGCGCGGCCGATCTGGGCGTGGCCGGCAAGGACGTGCTCATGGAGCACGGCGGGCAGGGCCTGTACGAGCCGGTGGACCTGCGCATCGCCCGTTGCCGGCTCATGGTGGCCGGCCGGCCCGGCACCGACCTGGAGGGCAGTCGCCGCCTGCGCGTGGCCACCAAGTTCGTGCGCTCGGCGCGGCGCCACTTCGCCGCCCAGGGGCGGCAGGTGGAGATCATCAAGCTGTACGGCTCCATGGAGCTGGCGCCCCTGGTGGGGCTGGCCGACTGCATTGTGGACCTGGTGGACACCGGTGGTACCCTGAAGGCCAACGGCCTGGTGCCGCTGCAGCACATCGCCGACATCAGCTCGCGGCTGATCGTCAACAAGGCGGCCATGAAGATGAAGCACGACCGGGTGAGCCGGTTGCTGGAAGAGATACAACAGGCAGTGAACGAGGTGAACGACCGATGACGGCAGACCAGCCGGTGGACATGCGCACGGACGACCTGCGCATCAAGGGCATCCAGGAGGTCAGCCCGCCCGAGGTGGTGCGCAGCGAGCACCCCATCACGGAGCGCGCGGCGGCCACCGTGACCGCCACGCGGGAGGCCATCCACCGCATCCTGCACGAGGACGACGACCGCCTGCTGGTGGTGGTGGGCCCCTGTTCCATCCACGACCCCGAGGCGGCCCTGGACTACGCGCGCCGCCTGCGCCCGCTGCGCGAGGCCCTGCGCGACGCGCTGGAGGTGGTCATGCGCGTCTATTTCGAGAAGCCGCGCACCACCGTGGGCTGGAAGGGCCTCATCAACGACCCGGACCTGGACGGCAGCTTCCACATCAACAAGGGCCTGCGCATCGCCCGCAAGCTGTTGCTGGACCTGAACGAGCTGGGCGTGCCGGCGGCCACCGAATACCTGGACCTGATCAGCCCACAGTACGTGGCCGACCTGGTGAGCTGGGGGGCCATCGGCGCGCGCACCACGGAGAGCCAGGTGCACCGCGAGCTGGCCTCCGGCCTGTCCTGCCCGGTGGGCTTCAAGAACGGCACCGACGGCACCCTGCAGATCGCCATCGACGCCATCGCCTCCGCCTCGCGGCCACACCACTTCCTGTCGGTGACCAAGGCCGGCCGCTCGGCCATCTTCTCCACCACCGGCAACAAGGACTGCCACATCATCCTGCGCGGCGGCAACGGCCGCCCCAACTACGACGCGGCCAGCATCGACGAGGCGGCGGCCCAGCTGGAGCGGGCCGGCCTGCGGCCGCACCTGATGGTGGACTGCAGCCACGCCAACTCCCGGAAACAGCCCGAGCGGCAGATCGTGGTGGCGCGCGACCTGGCGCAGCAGATCGCCGGCGGCGACCGGCGCATCATCGGCGTCATGCTGGAGAGCCACCTCAAGGGCGGCCGCCAGGATGTGGTGCCCGGCCGGCCCCTGGAATATGGCAAGAGCATCACCGACGCCTGCCTGGCCTGGGACGACACCGCGCCACTGCTGCAGGAGCTGGCCGCCGCCGTGCGCCAGCGCCGCGGACAGGTGGCCGGCCTGGCCAGCGCGGCGGGGTAGGGCGCCATGCTGCTGCCCACCCGCCTCACCACCGACGATCCCGCCTTCCGCGCGCGCCTGTCGGACATGCTGGCCTGGGAGAGCGTGTCCGACGCCGGAGTGTTGGCCACCGTGCAGGACATCCTGCAGCGCGTGCGGCGCGAGGGCGACGCCGCCCTGCTGGACTACACGCGCCGCTTCGATGGCCTGGACGTGGACGACCCCGCCCGTCTGGAACTGCCCCGCCAGCGGCTGGTGGACGCCCTGGACGCCATCCCCCCCGAGCAGCGCGCCGCCCTGGCCGCCGCCGCCGAGCGCATCGAGCGCTACGCCGAGCGGCAGAAGCTGGCGTCCTGGCGCTACACCGAGCCGGACGGCACCGTGCTCGGCCAGCAGGTGACCCCCCTGGACCGCGTGGGCCTGTACGTGCCGGGCGGCAAGGCGGCCTATCCCTCCTCGGTGCTCATGAACGCCATCCCGGCCCGCGTGGCGGGGGTGGGCGAGCTGGTCATGGTGGTGCCCACGCCGCGCGGCGAGGTCAACGAGCTGGTGCTGGCGGCGGCCGAGGTGGCCGGCGTGGACCGCGTGTTCACCATCGGCGGCGCGCAGGCCGTGGCCGCCCTGGCCTACGGCACCGCCACCGTGCCGGCGGTGGACAAGATCGTTGGCCCCGGCAACATCTACGTGGCCACCGCCAAGCGGCTGGTGTACGGCACGGTGGGCATCGACATGATCGCCGGTCCGTCGGAGATCCTGGTGGTATGCGACGGTCAGACCGATCCCGAGTGGATCGCCATGGACCTGTTCTCCCAGGCCGAGCACGACGAGGACGCCCAGCCCATCCTGGTCACCCCCGACGAGGCCTTCGCCCAGGCGGTGCTGGACGCCATGGAGCGCCAGCTGCCGGACATGCCGCGCGCGGAGATCATCCAGAAATCGGTGGACAACCGCGGCCTGATCATCGTCTGCCGCGACCTGGACGAGGCGGCCGAGGTGGCCAACTTCGTGGCCCCCGAGCACCTGGAGCTGTCGGTGGCCGAGCCGGAGGCCCTGCTGCCGAAGATCCGCCACGCCGGGGCCATCTTCCTGGGCCGCTACACGGCCGAGGCCCTGGGCGACTACTGCGCCGGCCCCAACCACGTGCTGCCCACCTCGCGCACGGCGCGCTTCTCCTCGCCGCTGGGCGTGTACGACTTCCAGAAACGCTCCAGCCTCATCGGCTGCTCGCCGGCCGGCGCCGCCGAGCTGGGCCGCATCGCCAGCGTGCTGGCGCGCGGCGAGGGGCTCATCGCCCACGCCCGTTCCGCCGAGCTGCGCATCCCCGACGAGGACTGAGCCGGTGGCTGCCAGGGTCGAGCGTTGGGTGCGCCCGGAGATCCGGGCCCTGTCCGCCTACCACGTGCCGGAGGCCGCCGGGCTCATCAAGCTGGACGCCATGGAGAACCCCTTTCCGTGGCCGGAGGAGCTGCGCGCGGCCTGGCTGGATCGGCTGCGCGACGTGCCCCTCAACCGCTACCCCGACCCGGCCGGCCGCGCGCTGGTGGCGCGCCTGCGCGAGGCCATGGCCATCCCCGCCGACCAGGCCGTGCTGCTGGGTAACGGCTCCGACGAGCTGATCCAGATCATCGCCCTGGCCGTGGCCGGGGAAGGGCGCAGCGTGCTGGCGCCGGCGCCCAGCTTCGTCATGTACGAAATGATCGCCCGCTTCGCCGGCCTGGACTTCGTGGGTGTGCCCCTGCGGGCGGACTTCTCCCTCGACCTGCCGGCCATGCGGGCGGCCATCGCACGCCACCGGCCGGCGGTGATCTTCCTGGCCTATCCCAACAACCCCACCGGCAACCACTGGGCGCGGGCCGACGTGGAGGCCGTGCTGGACGCCGCGCCGGGCCTGGTGGTGGTGGACGAGGCCTACGAGCCCTTCGCCGACGACAGCTTCATGGCCGACCTGGGCCGCTGGCCGCACCTGCTGGTCATGCGCACCCTGTCCAAGTTCGGCCTGGCCGGCCTGCGCCTGGGCTACCTGTGCGGCCCGGCCGACTGGCTGGCCGAGTTCGACAAGCTGCGCCTGCCCTACAACATCAACGTGCTCACCCAGGTGACGGCCGCCTTCGCCCTCGAGCACAAGGCGGTGTTCGACGCCCAGGCCGAGGCCATCCGCGCCGAGCGGGCCCGCCTGGCGGCGGCCCTGGCCGCCCTGCCGGGGCTCATGGTCCATCCCTCGGCGGCCAACTTCCTGCTGCTGCGCGTGCCGGCCGGGCGTGCCGACGCCCTGCATGCCGGGCTGCGCGCCGCCGGTGTGCTGGTCAAGAACCTGTCGGGGGCCGGCGGCCTGCTGGCCGACTGTCTGCGCGTGACGGTGGGCACGCCGGCCGAGAACGACGCCCTGCTGGCGGCGTTCGAGGCCCTGCTGACCGGCTGACCGACCGCGCGGGCGGGGCTGGGTGGAACTCGCTCAGGCGAGCGCGGGACAAGGCAAAAATGGCCGGAAGAGCGCGGCTTGCGCGCTGGTGAATGAGCAATCTTGGGGCCATTTTCAACGCCGTAGCGCGCCGCCTGCCTAGAGTCTCAACGCCCCGCTATGAGGCGTCCGGCTGGATGGGCCTTATGCTCACCTCCGCCTCCACCGAGAAGGGCTTGCCGTCGCGCAGGCCGCGGATGGTGAGCTTGCTGCCCGGCTTGCGGCGGGCGATGGTGTTGAGGGCGTTGCGCACCCCATTGATGGGCTGCCCGTCGATCTCCAGCAGGATGTCGTTGGGGCGGATGCCGGCCTTGTCGGCCGGGCCGCCGGGGAAGACGTTGGTGATCATCACCCCGCGCGGCTTGGTGAGGCCGTACTGGCGCACCAGGTCGGCCGGCACGTTGGTGCCTTCCACCCCCAGCCAGCCGCGGATCACCTGGCCGTGCTCGATGATCTGCTTCATCACGTCCCGGGCCAGGGTGGCAGGGATGGCGAAGCCGATGCCGTTGGAGCCGCCGGAGCGGGTGAAGATGGCCGTGTTGATGCCCACCAGCTGGCCGTTGGTGTCCACCAGCGCGCCGCCCGAGCTGCCCGGGTTGATGGCCGCGTCGGTCTGGATGAAGTCCTCGAAAGTGTTGAGGCCCAACTGGTTGCGGCCGGTGGCGCTGATGATGCCTTGCGTGACGGTCTGCCCCACGCCGAAGGGGTTGCCGATGGCCAGCACGATGTCGCCCACGCGCAGGTTCCTGAGTGGCTTGATGACCAGCGAGGGCAGCTCCGTGGCGGCCACCTTGAGCACGGCGATGTCGGTTTCCGGGTCGGCGCCGATGGCCTGCGCCTGGTAACGCTTGCCGTTGGCCAGCATGACCTCGATCTCGTCGGCGCCGGCGATGACGTGGTTGTTGGTGAGGATGTAACCCTGCGGGCTGACGATCACGCCCGAGCCGAGGCTGGTCTGCTTCTGCAGGCGGGGCGCGAAGTTGGGGTCGCGATAGAAGGGCTTGAAGAGGGGATCGTTGAGCAGCGGGTGGCTGTCGCGCAGCACCTCCTTGGTGGTGAAAATGTTGACCACCGCCGGCATGGCCCGCTCCACGGCGCTGGCATAGCTGAGCCGCTCATCGCTGGCCGGGGGCGGGGGCGCCTCGTGCTGCGGAGCCTCCTCGTGCACTTCCACCACCGGGTTGCGTGGCCCCAGCCATTCCGGAAAGAAGTACACTCCCAAAAAGGCCAGTGCCAGTCCGAGCACGACCATTTGCAGGACGAAGAGGAGATGTCGCATCTAGGCTTGCATCGCTCGGGGGAAGGGGGCTCCATTCTACAACGCGGAGAGCTGAATCATGGCTGAATTGAAGGAGCTGGTGGCGTACTGTGATGAACTGCTGGCCGTGGACCGCTTCCAGGACTACTGCCCCAACGGGCTGCAGGTGGCGGGGCGCTCGCCGGTGCGGCGCATTGTGGCCGGCGTGACCGCCTGCCAGGCCCTGCTGGATGCCGCCGTCATGCGCGAGGCCGATCTGGTCATGGTGCACCACGGCTGGTTCTGGAAGGGCGAGCCGGCCGTCGTCACCGGACTCAGGCACCGCCGCCTGCGCACCCTGCTGCGGCACGACATCGGCCTGCTGGCCTATCACCTGCCGCTGGACGCCCACCGCGAGATGGGCAACAACGTCCAGCTGGCCGGCCGGCTGGGCTTCGAGGTGACCGGCATGCTCAACGCCGAGGGCATCGGCCTGGTGGGGCGGCTGGCGGAACCACTGCCGGCCGCCGAGCTGGCGCGCCACGTGGGCAAGCGGCTGGGGCGTGAGCCGCTGCTGGTGGCGGGCGGCGACCATCCGGTGCGGCGTGTGGCCTGGTGTACCGGCGCGGCCCAGGGCCATATCGAGCAGGCGGTGGCCAAGGGTGCCGATCTGTATCTGAGCGGCGAGATCTCGGAACAGACGGTGCATGTGGCCCGCGAGGCCGGCATCCACTACCTGGCGGCCGGTCACCATGCCACCGAGCGCTATGGCATCCAGGCCCTGGCGCGGCACGTGGCCGGCTGGTTCGGCATCGAATGGGAATACGTGGAGATCGACAACCCGGCCTGACGGCGGGCCGGTGTGCATCTGCCCCCGCGGCGCGCTCGCCCGGCGGGGGTCACTCCGCCTCGGCCACCACCTTGCCGCAGTGGCTGAGGTGTAGCTGCGGGGGCTGCAGCGAGAAGGTGAAGGGCGCCGTCTTGCGCAGGGCGCTCAGGCCCAGCAGGTTGCGCGTGTCGGCCGGTGTTTCGGCTGCCGTCACGTCACGCACGATGCAGCCGCCGCCGATGTCGATGGCCGCCACCCGATAGACATTGAGGCGGCAGGTGTCGCCATTGGCCAGCACGCCCTCGATCTCGCCCGTGCGCCGTGCCACGCCGGCCCGCCGCAGGCGCTCCAGCACGTCGCGGCTGAGCGTGGTGTAGCCGGCCCCGGTGTCCACCAGGAACTCCACCTCGGCATTGGCCACGCGGGCGGTGACGTAGAAGGTGGCGGTGCCCTTTTCCTGCATGGGTATGGCGGTGAGCGGGCCGGCCTGGCCCAGCAAGGGCAGGCTCAGGAGGAAGAGGAGCGAGGTGAGGGGCTTGAGCATGGATGCCTCCGCACGGCCGGATGACTTTTCGCCGATGCTATGTCCGCCCCCCGGCACTGGCAAGCGCGGCGCAGTACCGAGACGCCGCCAACCCCCGCGCCACGGGGGCGCGAGGGTCCGGCAATAGCGACTTTTCGCCCCCGCGCGGGGGCACATTTCCACCCGCTTGCGTGCCTGGCGGCGCCCGTTGCGGCCCGTGCCGCGCCGGAGGGGTCCAGGGAGCAAAAAATCGCTTGTGACAGCGGGGCTTGGCGCCGCCCGGCAAGCCCCGGTCCAGATTGACGGATTTCGTGACTTGGGCGACAATGCCGCGCCCTCGCGTGAGGATCCGTCGGGTCACTGGCGCCGGGAGGGCCGGGGTACAGGAAGGGGCTGTCGGGCTCCTTTTTCGTATCCAGCCAAGACTGTCCAACGCAACAACCGGCTGGGAGAGATCGCATGTCATCGACTGTGGGCGTCAACGAGACGACAACCGGCAAGGGGGAGGGGTCGGTGGACCTGAAAAAACGCCGCTTCCTCATTGCCGCCACTTCCGCCCTGGGCGCCGCCGGCGCTGCGGCACTCGCCGTTCCCTTCATCACCTCCATGTCGCCCAGCGAGCGCGCCAAGGCGGCCGGCGCGCCGGTCGAGGTGAACGTGAGCAAGATCGAGCCGGGCGCCCTGCTGCGCGTGGAGTGGCGCGGCAAGCCGGTGTGGGTGGTGCACCGCACCAAGGAAATGCTGGACGCCCTCGAGTCGCTCGAGCCGCTGCTGCGCGATCCCAACTCGGACAACAAGGACCAGCAGCCCGACTACGCCCGCAACCGCTACCGCTCCATCAAACCCGAATATTCCATCCTGGTGGGCATCTGCACCCACCTGGGCTGTTCGCCCACCTACCGCCCCGAGGTGGCCCCGGCCGACTTGGGGCCGGAGTGGAAGGGCGGCTACTACTGCCCCTGTCACGGCTCGCGCTACGACATGGCCGGCCGCGTCTACAAGAACGTCCCCGCACCCACCAATCTGAAGGTGCCGCCACACATGTACCTGAGCGAGACGGTGGTTCTGATCGGTCGTGACGAGGAGGCTGTCTGATGTTCAAGAAGCTGCTGGCCTGGGTGGACGCCCGCTTCCCCCTGACGGAGACCTGGGAGGCCCACCTCTCCAAGTATTACGCCCCCAAGAATTTCAACTTCTGGTACTTCTTCGGGTCGCTGGCCCTGCTGGTGCTGGTGCTGCAGATCCTCACCGGCCTGTTCCTGGCCATGAACTACAAGCCGGACGCCGGCCTGGCCTTTGCCTCCGTGGAATACATCATGCGCGACGTGCCGGGCGGCTGGTTCCTGCGCTACATGCATTCCACCGGCGCCTCGGCCTTCTTCATCGTCGTCTACCTGCACATGTTCCGCGGGCTGATCTATGGCTCCTACAAGAACCCGCGCGAGCTGCTGTGGCTGATCGGCATGCTCATCTACGTGGTGCTCATGGCCACCGCCTTCATGGGCTATCTGCTGCCCTGGGGGCAGATGTCGTTCTGGGGCGCGCAGGTCATCGTCAACCTGTTCGGCGCCATTCCGGGCATCGGCCCCGACCTGGCGCTGTGGATCCGCGGTGACTACGTGGTGTCCGACGCCACCCTCAACCGCTTCTTCGCGCTGCACTTCTTCCTGCCGGTCATCATCCTGCCGGCGCTGGTGTTCGTGCACATCGTGGCTCTGCATCGGGTGGGTTCCAACAACCCGGACGGGGTGGAGATCAAGAAGCACAAGGACGCCAACGGCATCCCCCTGGACGGCATCCCCTTCCACCCCTACTACACCGTGAAGGACATCGTGGGCGTGGGCGTGTTCCTGATCCTGTTCTTCGCCGTGGTGTTCTTCATGCCGGAGATGTTCGGCCGCTTCCTGGAGCACGACAACTTCGTCCCGGCCAACCCGCTCAAGACCCCCGAGCACATCGCGCCGGTGTGGTACTTCACCCCCTTCTACACCGTGCTGCGCGCCGTGCCCGACCCGTTCCTGGGCGTGGTCGGTATGGGGGCCGCCGTGGGCATCCTGTTCCTGCTGCCGTGGATCGATCGCAACCCCATCAAGTCCTGGCGTTACCGCAGCAAGCTGCACAAGTTCAGCATCTTCTACTTCGTGTTCGCCTTCCTGTGGCTGGGCTGGCTCGGCATGCAGACGGTGACGCCGCTCAACGCCGAGCTGGGCGTGCGCTTCGCGGAGACCTACTTCCTGTTCTTCTACGTGCTGTGGGTGTACAGCAGGCAGCGCAGCAAGGGTTTCTACCTGTTCGCCTTTGCCCTGGCCATGGGCCTCATCGTCGTCTACGACCTCATTCGCGTGCAGACGCTCGACCCCGGCATCGTCTGGCCCGCCCTGCTCATCCCGGGCATCTACCTGGCGGTCTGCCTGCTCGGGCCGGTCGTGGCGCCGCGCCTCAATGAAGAAAAACCCGTACCGGAGAGGGTGACTGCGTGATGAAAAGACTGCTGGCAATCATTCTGTGCGTGCTGCCGCTGGGCGTAATGGCCAGCAGCGGGCACATGGCCCTGGACAAGGCGGACGTGGACCTGACCAACAAGGCCTCCCTGCAGCGGGGCTTCAAGTATTTCGTCAACTACTGCCTGAGCTGTCACTCGGCCGGCTACGCCCGCTACAACCGGGTGGGGCGCGATCTGGGCATCCCCGACAAGATCCTGCTCGAGAACGTCATCTTCATCCGTGACAAGAAGAACGAGCAGCTCAAGCCGGGCGACCTGATGAAGGTCACCATGAGCGACGACTACGCCAAGGACGCCTTCGGCACGGAGCCGCCCGACCTGACCCTGGTGGCCCGGGTGCGCGGCGCCGACTGGCTGTACACCTACCTGCGCTCCTTCTACCTCGACCCGTCGCGTCCCTTCGGCGTGAACAACACCGTGTTCCCCAACGTGGGCATGCCGCACGTGCTGTGGGAGCTGCAGGGCTGGCAGGCGCTGCGCGAGAGCCACGCCCACGGCGAAGGCGAAGGGCATGGCGAGGGCGCCGCGGAGGCGGGCGGTCACGACGGGCCGGCGCAGCTGGTGCTGGTCAAGCAGGGCGTGCAGTCCCCGGCCGAGTACGACCAGACGGTGCGCGACATCGTCAACTTCCTGGTCTATCTGGGCGAGCCGGTCAAGCTCAAGCGGCAGACCCTCGGCCTGTTCGTCATCCTGTTCCTGGTGCTGTTCTCCGTGCTTGCCTACTTTCTCAAGAAGGAATACTGGAAAGACGTGCACTGAGCGGTATATTGCCGGTTTCCGTCCCAGAGCCACCTCGGAGTTGAACCCATGGCATTAGCCGCCACCCGGCGATCGGTGATGACCCTCTTCTCGGCCCAGGACTGCGCGCAGTGCCATCGGGTGCGCATCGTGCTGGCCGAGAAGGACATCACCTACGACGTCATCGACATCGACCCCGACAACAAGCCGGAGGACTTGCAGGAGCTCAACCCGTACAACACCGTGCCCACCCTGGTGGACCGTGATCTGGTGCTGTACGAGCCGCGCATCATCATGGAGTATCTGGACGAGCGCTTCCCGCATCCGCCGCTCATGCCGGTGGATCCGGTGTCGCGGGCGCGGGCGCGGCTGGCCCTGTTCCGCGTGGAGAAGGACTGGTACACCCTGGTGGACGACCTGCAGCATGGCGGCGAGAAGAAGCAGGCGCGGGCCCGCAAGCAGCTGCGCGAGATGCTGCTGGCCTCGGCCGAGGTGTTTGCCGCCAAGCCCTTCTTCCTCAGCGACGAGTTCAGCCTGGTGGACTGCACCATCGCCCCCATTCTCTGGCGCCTCAAGCACTTCGGCATCGAGCTGCCGCGCCCCGCCCAGCCGGTGCTGGACTACATGACCCGCATCTTCCGCCGCGAGAGCTTCCAGGCCAGTCTCACCGAAACCGAAAGGGCCATGCGTGAGTGAGGGCATGTCCTCCCGTCGCCCCTACCTCATCCGGGCGATGTACGAGTGGATCGTGGACAACGGTCGCACGCCCCATCTGGTGGTGCTGGCCGACTATCCTGGCACCGTTGTGCCGCGCGAGTACGTGGACGAGGGTCGCATCGTGTTCAACATCGGCCCCAGCGCGGTGCGTGACCTGTCGCTGGGCAATGACCGCATCACCTTCACCGGCCGCTTCTCCGGCACGCCCATGTTCGTCGATGTACCGGTGCCCGCCGCGGTGGCCATCTACGCCCGCGAGAACGGGCAGGGCATGGTCTTCGCGCCGGAGGACGAGCCGCCACCGCCCCCTGAGCCCGGCCCCGACGGTGGCGATGGCGGCGACGACGGGAACAAGGGTGGCGACAGCGGCCAGCGGCCCAGGCTGCGCGTGGTCAAGTGACCGACACGGCGGGGGCTGAGCCGTGAATGCCTACCGTCTCCTCCGCCCCCTGCTGTTCGCCCTGCCGCCGGAGGCCGCGCACCGGCTGTCGCTGACTGCCCTGGATCTGCTCGCCCGCCTGGCCGGCCCCCGTCCGGTGCCCGAGGTGGACCCGGTCACCTGC
>JALVPS010000259.1 GCA_027031685.1 Gammaproteobacteria bacterium
CTGCATCGACGATCCGGAGGTGCGCCACATCCTGCCCGAGATCAACCGGCCGGTGACCACCTACGGCTTCGCAGAGGAGGCCGACGTGCGTGCCACCGAACTGCGCCAGGAAGGCACCCGCACCCATTTCACCGCCTGCCTGCCCGAAGGCGAGTCCTTCGCCGTGACCCTCAACCTGCCGGGCCGGCACAACGTGCAGAACGCCCTGGCGGCCATCGCCGTGGCCCGCGAGATCGGCATCGGGCACGATGCCATCGCCCGCGCCCTGGCCGGTTTCCAGGGGATCGGCCGCCGCTTCCAGATCTACGGCGACTACGCCACCCCCAACGGCACGGTGCTGCACGTGGACGACTACGGTCACCATCCCCGCGAAGTGGCGGCCACCATCGAGGCCATCCGCCAGGGCTGGCCCGGGCGACGCCTGGTGCTGGCCTTCCAGCCGCACCGCTACACCCGCACCCGGGATCTGTTCGAGGACTTCACCCGGGTGCTGTCCACCGTGGACGCCCTGGTGCTGCTGGAGGTCTATCCGGCCGGGGAGGCCCCCATCGCCGGCGCCGACGGCCGCTCCCTGAGCCGGGCCATCCGCGCCCGCGGCCAGGTGGAGCCGGTGTTCATCGAGCGCCTCGAGGAGCTGGCGCCGGTGCTGCGGGGCGTGCTCCGCGAGGGCGACATCCTGCTGACCCTGGGCGCCGGCAGCATCGGCGCCGAGGCCGGCCGGCTGCGCGAAGCGCTGGAGGCGAAGGCATGATGGCCGCGCAAAACGCCATGTTGCGGGGCACCTTGCGGCGCGACGAGCCGATGGCCCGGCACGTCTCCTGGCGCGCCGGTGGTCCGACCCGCACCTTCTACGTGCCGGCCGACGCCGACGATCTGGCCGCCTTCCTCGCCGCCCTGCCGGAGACCGAGCCGCTGCTGTTCGTCGGCCTCGGCAGCAACCTGCTGGTGCGCGACGGCGGCTGGCCCGGCGCCATCGTCGCCCTGACCGGGACCCTGGCGGAACTCGCCATCGACGGCGAGCGGGTGCGCGCCGGCGCCGGGCTGCCCTGTCCGCAACTGGCGCGGCGCACGGCCAAAGCCGGCCTGGCCGGCCTGGAGTTCCTGTGCGGCGTGCCCGGCACCGTGGGCGGCGCGCTGGCCATGAACGCCGGCGCCCTGGGCAGCGAAACCTGGGAATTCGTCGAGTCGGTCGAGACCATCGACCGCAGCGGCCGGCGCCGCACCCGCACGCCCGGGGATTTCACCATCGGCTACCGCTCGGTCGAAGGCCCGCAAGGGGAGGGATTCCTCGGCGCCACCTTCCGCCTGCAGCCGGGCGATGCCGACAGGAGCCTGGAGATCATCCGCGCCAACCTGGCCCGGCGCGGCGCCACCCAGCCCACGCAACTGCCCAATGCCGGTTCGGTGTTCCGCAACCCGCCCGGCGATTACGCCGCCCGCCTGATCGAGGCCTGCGGCCTCAAGGGCCATTGCGTGGGCGGGGCCTGTGTCTCGGAGAAGCACGCCAATTTCATCGTCAACACCGGCACCGCCACGGCCG